>NZ_JBFODH010000010.1:0-111913 GCF_040908225.1 Aeromonas sp. R5-3
CAGCGTTCAATCTGAGCCATGATCAAACTCTTCAATTTAAGTTTGGTTGCTTCGAAAAGCGGCTCAATGAATTGCTGAATTAACTGCTGCAACTTGAAAGTTGCTTTGGTCACTTCATCAGACATTGAAAATCAAAAATTGTTTTTGATGCTCGATGCTGTGAGTGCCCACACAGATTGCTTGATTCAAATTGTTAAAGAGCAGGGTCTGAAACTATAACCCTCACCAGCTTGCTTTGCAAGGCTGACCAGACGCGCACTGCGCCGTGCTGATGGAGGCGCATTATAGGGATATGATTCTCGCTGACAAGCGAAAACTCCGTATTTTTTTGAAAAAGACGTTCAAGTGTTTAACTAACCACCAATCAGGATAAAAAGCACTCCAGCAATAACCCAAAAGAGGCCCACTCCGGCTATTTAGCGTTACCGCCTGGTATGGCCATCCCACTACAGACATGCCAAGACGGCACAGATGCAGAAACGAAAAGGGCCCCTTGGGGCCCTTCGATATCACGCGGTATCTCTATATATCAGATAGAGAAGCTGGAACCACAGCCACAGGTGGTAGTGGCGTTGGGGTTGGTCACGGTGAAGCGGGAGCCTTCCAGACCTTCGGTGTAATCCACACTGCCGCCAACCAGATACTGCAGGCTCATGGGATCGATCACCATGGTGACCCCGCTCTTCTCGACCACGGTATCCCCTTCGTTGATCTTCTCATCGAAGGTGAAACCATACTGGAAACCGGAGCAGCCACCGCCCGTGATGTACACCCGCAGCTTGAGCTCGGGATTTTCTTCTTCGGTGATCAGGGTCTTCACCTTGTTGGCTGCCGCATCCGTCATCTGGATGGGCAACGGGGCTTCTGCTACTGCACTCATTACTGACCTCACAACCGTTAAATCCACAAACATGGAAACCGCGAAATTATCCAATACCCGACCATTCAGTTCAAGTATTCACCAAGCTTCTTACTGTACGGCCGGCACAGGTGCCGGTGGAGCGACCACCAGCGGCTTGATCACCTCGCCCCATTCGGCCAGCAGCTCCTGGGCCGGTTGCCGGCCATCCTTGCCGATGGTGATCCGTACCCGGTCTGGTACAAAGCCTTCCGGCAACTGCCAGTTACCTTCCAGCAGCTGGAAGTAACGCAGTGCATAGCGCCCCTCTCCTACCTTCATGCCCAGCTCACGGCTGCCGAGGGTTCTGGGCTTGTCACCCTGGCTTCCTTCCACCTTTATCTGTACCTGACCGCGGAACAGCTCGCGCTTCTTGGCGGGCTGGGTCAGCGCCAGCCGATAGTGATAACGGCCAGGGATACTGGTCTCCTGCAGGGTGAGGTTGTCGATCACCACCCCCACCTGCTCGCCGGTGGGACGCATGATCCGCTCGAAGAAAGCCAGCTGGCGCTTCTGCTCCTGCACCTGGGCTTCCTGATCCTTGAGCGCCTGCTGCAACTGCTCGAACGCCGCCTTCTGGGTAGCCAGCAGGGTCTCCTTGATACCGAGCTCGCTCTTGAGCTGGCCAATGGCCTTGGCCTGGCGCTCCAGCGTCTCCTGCTGAACCGTCAACAGACTGCTCTGAGCCAGCTCCTGGCGATTACCGACGAAATAGCCGATGAGCGCCCCCACCATCAGCACTGCCAACCACTTCATTATCTGGGACATAAGGCCTCTTTTGTTACTGCGCATACTGCGGCCACGCTCCCTTCACTATACGCGACACAAGCAGATTCAGGCCGGCAGACAAAGAGTTAACCGGCACTGGCGCCGCTTTCTCCCCGCTTTTGACGCGCCGCGAGCCGTAAAGTTCGCTCCAGGATCTGGGAATAGATGGGGCGGCCTCCCAACCACTGGGCCACCAGGGTCGCACCGACCGTGGTGATCATCATGGGCAGGATCAGCTGATAGTTGTCGGTCATCTCGGTCACCAGCACTATGCCGGTGATGGGTGCACGTACGGTGGCGGCAAACAGCGCCCCCATACCGGCGATGGCAAAGGCGCCCGGTTCGATGCCAAGTTCGGGGAAGGCCGAGTGGAACAGGTGACCGAACACCACCCCGAACAGGGTGCCAAGGGCCAGGGTCGGCGCAAATACCCCACCCGGCGCGCCGGAGCAGAAACAGATCAGAGTGGCCACCAACCGGATGGAAAAGATGAGGAACAGGGTGGCCATCGCATACTCCCCGCCCATCAGGTGAGGGATAAGTTCGGTGCCACCGCCGGTCACCGCCGGGGCGAACAGCGACAGCACGCCGAAGGTGCCTGCCACCAGCATGCCGATGGCCACGAAGCGATGGCGCTTGTTTTGATGCAGAGCCAGATAACCATCCTGACAGGCCAGCACCAGCTTGTTGAAGACGAACCCCAGCACGCCGAAAGCGGCCCCCATGAAGAGGAACAGCCAGAGCGCCTTGAGGGCCGGGGCGTCGTAGTGAGGCAAGCTGATCACGGCCCCCTGCCCCTTCATGTTCTGCAGCATCAGGGTCGCCATGATGGCGGAGATACCCACCGCCTTGATGGCCAGAAAGGAGTAGCGAAACTGCGGTCGCATCTCCTCCATCACGAACAGGATCCCCGCCAGCGGCGCATTGAAGGCGGCGGCCAGACCGCCAGCCGCACCGGCCGCCAGCAGGGCGTGGCCATGCTCCTTGGGCAGCCGAAAGATATCCGCCACCATCTTGCCGAGGTTGCCGCCGATCTGCACCGAGGGCCCCTCCCGCCCCAGCACCATGCCGGAGCTCAGGGTGCAGATACCGCCGAAAAACTTGACCGGCAACACCCGCCACCAGCGCACCGGCCGCAGCTCGTCCATGGCGCCCTCGATCTCGGGAATGCCGGAGCCCCCCGCCTCCGGCGCAAAGGTGTGGGTCAGGAAATAGCCGATCATCCCCAGCAGGGCGCTGAAACCGAAGCCGAGCAGACCGAGCTGCCACCAGGGGCGATCGGCCAGCAGATCGACACGCTGCTGCGCCAGCCAGTGGACGCCGGACTCGAACAGTCCACAGACCAGCCCGGCCAGGGTACCGACCAGTGCCGCCAACAGCAGCACCAGCAGAGGCATCTTGTCTTGATGAATGATCCGCCGCAGGACGGGGCCACGGGGAGGCGAGAGCGGTTCGGCAGAAGAGAAAGCTTGTTGCGACATGAAAAAAACCACATTCGTTTGCTGACGGAGGTAACGACATCCAGCCTGCTGCCCAGCACCGGGCCTTTCTGCTATAGTCGGCCCGTTTCATTTAACACGGGGCAGTCCTTGGCCAGGGAGTCAAGAGCGCAAGCATACTCCAGCTCCCCCCGACTGCCGAGCCGCAATCAGCCACCTGCACCTGTGTGACGACCAAAATCCCATTAAGGATGATCCATGTCAAAATCAGATCAGCTGTTTGAACAGGCCCGCCAGACCATTCCGGGCGGCGTCAACTCACCGGTCCGCGCCTTCAATGGGGTCGGCGGCACACCCCGCTTCATCGATCACGCCGATGGCGCCTACCTCTATGACGTGGACGGCCAGGCCTACGTGGATTACATCGGTTCCTGGGGCCCCATGCTGCTGGGTCACAACCACCCGGCCATCAAGGCTGCCGTCATCAAGGCCGTCGAGAAAGGGCTGAGCTACGGCGCACCCACCGAGATCGAAGTGCTGATGGCCGAGAAGGTACGCCAGATCGTCCCCTCCATGGAGCAGGTGCGGATGGTCAACTCCGGCACCGAGGCCACCATGAGCGCCATACGGCTGGCCCGCGGCTACACCGGCCGCGACAAGATCGTCAAGTTCGAAGGCTGCTACCACGGCCACGCCGACTCCCTGCTGGTCAAGGCCGGCTCCGGCGCCCTCACCCTGGGTCAGCCCAACAGCCCGGGCGTGCCGGCCGACTTTGCCAAGCACACTCTCACCTGTGTCTATAACGATCTGGACTCGGTACGCGAGGCCTTCAGCCAGTACGGCAGCGAGATCGCCTGCATCATCGTCGAGCCGGTGGCCGGCAACATGAACTGCATCCCGCCGGTACCTGGTTTTCTGGAAGGGCTGCGCGCCATCTGTGACGAGTTTGGCGCCCTGCTGATCCTGGATGAGGTGATGACGGGTTTTCGCGTCTCCCTGCGCGGCGCCCAAGGCCACTACAGCATCGACCCGGATCTCACCACCCTCGGCAAGATCATCGGTGCCGGCATGCCGGTCGGCGCCTTTGGCGGCAAGAAGAAGGTGATGCAGCACATCGCTCCGACCGGCCCGGTCTATCAGGCAGGCACTCTCTCCGGCAACCCGGTGGCCATGGCCGCCGGCCTCACCATGCTGGATCTGCTGCTGGAGCCGGGCCTCTATGAGCAGCTGAGCGACAAGACCGCCCGGGTTGCCGAAGGGCTCAAAGCCGCCGCCGCCAAACACGGCATCCCGCTCGCCATCAACTACGTGGGCGGCATGTTCGGCTTCTTCTTTACCGACGAGACCGAGATCACCCGCTATGAGCAGGTGACCCGCTGCGACATGGAGCGCTTCAAGCGCTTCTATCACCTGATGCTGGAAGAGGGCGTCTATCTGGCGCCGAGCGCCTACGAGGCGGGTTTCCTGTCGCTGGCCCACGGCGACAAGGAGATCGAACACACCCTGGCTGCCGCCGAACGCAGCTTCGCCAAGCTGGCCGGCTAAGCCGTCGCCATCTGTCGCACAAGGGCCCTTCACGGGCCCTTTTTCATCCTCCCCTCGCCATGCCCGCTGCCGGTGCAATCTGCCCGTCGGCAACCGTGATTTGTCACCAAACGGTGCAACCCCCACCACAGTCGTTGTCATAAAGCAGGCCTACAATTTGCAGCCGTCAGCAAGACCCACCCTTTGTGAGCGAGGTAGGTATGGCGGAAATGAGCCCCATCGATGTGTTGCGACGCTATCAGGAGTACGAAGCCGAACTGGCCCCCCTGCTGCTGGGGCTGTTGACGGCGCCACCCGATTCACTCAAGGATTACCCCTTTATCCTGCATCAGGCCCTCAGCCGGGAACCGCTCGGGATCCTGCCGCCAGTGCCGGCGCCGCAAGCCCGTTTGCATCTGATAGTGAGAGGTCATGGCCGTGAACTGACCCTCTGCCTGAACCAACTTATCGCCTGGCTGATGGGGGACAGGGAGCGGCGCCGGGCCATGCCCTGGTTCAAGGGGGTTTATGTGGTGCTGAGTCTGGCGCTGTTTCTGATCGTCGCGACGCTTATCTGGCACGGGCTGGAGCAGCTCTACCTGCTGCTGTGCGGGGAGCAGCAGAACCGGCTGGGGGCCTTCAGCGCCATCATCTTTCTGACCCTGGCGCTGGCAGTATTCGACTTGGGCAAGACCATTCTGGAAGAGGAGGTGCTGCTGCATAAGGACATCTTTCGCCACAGCGCCATTCGCCGCACCATTACCCGTTTCATCGCCGCCATTCTGATCGCGGTATCCATCGAGGGGCTGTTGTTGCTGTTCAAGGGTTCGCTCGGCCAGAGCGAACTGCTCTGGCCGGCGGTGGGGGTGATGGGGTGCGCCGTGGGGCTGCTACTGGCCCTCGGGCTCTATGTGTTTCTGGGGGCAAGGGCCGAGGCGGCGCTGGTGCAGGCCAGCCTGCGACCGTTGCCAGCCGGGGTTGTGGCGCCCGTCGCGCCGCCCGCCAAGAAGCGGGCATGGTCCAGGAGGTATAGATAGCGCCAAAGGCCTGCAACCACTTCAATACTCCGCGGCCAGCACCGGCACGCGCCGCACTCGCTAACCAGTGACGCCTGCCAGCCGGGGTTGTGGCGCCCGCCGCGCCGCCCGCCAGGAAGCGTACATGGTCCAGGAGGTATAGATGACGATGAAGGCCACCAGCCATTTGAGCATCGCCATGTCCATGGATTTGACCAGCATGGCCGCCAGCACCACGCCGACCGGACCGAAGATGGCCACCGCCAGCACAGCCTTGGCGTCGAAGGCCCCCTTGCGGATGAAGGTGCCCGCCGAGAAGACGCTGAGCACGGCAGTGGAGCCCATCATGATGGGGAAGGCCGCCAGCGGGTTCATGCCGAGCAGATAGACCAGGGTCATGCAGGGGGCGAACAGGCCTATGCCCACGTTCATCAGCACACCGAAGAGGAAGTTGCCGGCGAGCGCTATCCCGAGCTTGTAACCGGTCAGCCCCATGGCGTCGCCACCGAGGGGGAACAGCCCCAACAGGCCGGCGAAGATGAGGCCGGCCACCACCAGCAGGGAGACCGCCATCACCAGCCGGATGGTCTGGCGATCGAACGAGGCGACGTGGCGCGCCCCCCAGGCCGCGCCGGCAGCGGCGGCCACCATCATGCCGATGAGGGTGAGCGGATCTACCTGCACGGCGCCGATGAAGATCAGCGACTGGGTGACCGTCGGCAACACGCACTGGCCGTTGAGGGTGCCCGGCAGCAGCCGATCGTCGATCAGCTTGAACTGCTTGTAGCAGGCGGTCTTCACCGCGAAGCTGCCGACCCCCAGGGTATCGAGAAAATTGGCGACAAAACCGATGGCCGCCACCGGCCAGAAGGGGGTCGACTCCAGCGCACCCTGCTGCCGCTTGTGCCACCAGGCCCGTACCAGCATGAAGATGAACGCCAGCGCACAGATGATGAATATCAGGCGCAAAAGATTAATTAACATACAGAGTTCTCCAGCAACGGGCGGCGATTCTAAGGCAGCAAAAATAAAAAATCTTGGCCCTGATCAAGCATTCATCCCTTGCAAACGATTCCTTGGAGAAACTCTTGTTAGGCACGCCCGAACGAATCTGCTAATACTTCTCTATGAGGGCCAGCAGGCCTGGGGCCGCCGGTGGTAGTCATGGTCATTTCGCGACGACCACAGTCACCGGCGGGAAGTAGACAAAAAGAAGGCCGGTATGCACCGACCTTCTTTTTTATTGCTGACTCGCCGGCGTTTTGCCCGCCAGCCACTGCCAGCCCGGCAGGCGTGGCAGCCGCCGGGCGATCCAGCCGATCAGCGCATCCGACAATCCGGTCGACAGCAACAGCGGCAGACAGAGCAGGGTCAAGGAGAGGGCGCCGACATAGACATCCGTCAGCCAGTGGGCACCGGAGAGGATGCGGGGCGCCGAGAACAGCGGCACCATCAGCAGCGCCGTCACCCCGGCCCAGCGTGGCAGATAGCGCAGGGCAAAACCGGCGAAGATCATCAGGAACAGGGCGTGATCGCCGGGGAAGCTGTCGCTGGACGAATCCTTGGTCGGGATCCCGCTGAGCTGGGTGACCCGCAGTGCATCAGCCACCATCAGGGTCGGACTGGGCCGGCTGACCGGCAGCAGATGACCAAACTGGTTGATCACCAGGGCCCCCAGCAACATGACACACCCCATGGCCACCAACCGGCGACGCCCCTGCTCGTCCGCACGCCAGAAGCAGCGGGAGAGGATAAGCCCCATGCAGGAGAGCACCGCCAGATCGAACAACCGGTTGTTGGTCACCGCCACCAGATCGGCCCACCATTGGGCCTGACCCAGCCAGCCATTGACCAGATGGAAGACGACGAGATCCCACTGATCCCAGGGGCCGTGCTCAGGCAGAGCGGCCCAGCTGACGGCGATGAGACCACCCAACAGATAACAGGGTATAAATTTGCGCATAAGGACTCTCCTCCCCGAAAAATGGGGCCGTATTTTAGAACATAAGAAGCGTGACGTGAATCACACAAATGAGGGAGGAAGCAAAGTTCATGGGGAAAACAGCGCGGCAAAACAGGTTCCGTTTAAGCCATCCCTGGAATGTTCCGATCCAGATGGCGGGCTTGGCCGTCCCCGACCTTGCGGCTAGTATGGAGCTCTTCCCTTTCGCGAGATGAACAGCAATATGCGCAGCTACCTCAGGATGATGCTGTTTGCCCTTGGCCTGCTGGCCGGTGTGCAGATCCCGGGTCTGATCGACCTCTACTACCAGCGGCTGGATGCCCGTCTACAACAGGCCAGCCTCAGCCTTGCCCCCTTTCAGGAGACGGCAGACCAGCACTTCGACGGCGATCTGACGGCCCTGGTCAACCACTACCGCACCAACCCGGATCCGGTCTTCGCCAAGGATGCGGCCAGCCTGCAACTGCTGGTCAGCCAGCGTCAGACCCTGCAGCAGGAGAGCGTCTACAAGGATGCCTCCTGGTACCGGCAGCTCTCCCACCTGCTGCTGCGTGCCGAGCCCCAGCTCTGGCAAGATACCCTGCAAAACTACAGCTACGTGGTACCGCTCAAGCAGGCCGCCATCGTCTGCGGCATGGCGGCGGGCTTGCTCGCGGCCCTTGTCGGCGATCTGCTGCTCGGCCTCCTGCTGCTGCCGTTTCGCCAGCGCCAGCCCAGGGTACGCTACGGCCAGCGCTGATCCCTCAGCCAGTCCCCGCCAACAACAAGGGGGCCCGCGGCCCCCTTGTTGTCTCTTGCTCTCCCCTACAGCTCGTAGGGCAAGCGCGATTCGCTGACCAGCCGGTTGAGCGCCTTCACCACCTCGGGATCGAACTGACTGCCTGAGCGCGACATGATGTACTCCATGGTCTGGGCCAGCGACCAGGGCTCCTTGTAGGGGCGTTTGCTGAGCAGGGCGTCGAACACGTCGACCACCGCCACGATGCGGGCCGACAGCGGGATCTGCTCGCCGGCCAGCTGCTCCGGGTAACCCTTGCCATCGAAGTGCTCATGATGGCCGCGGGCGATCTCGGCCCCCAGCGACAGATAGCTGGTTCCCTCCACCATCTCCCCCGCCTTGTGCAATATGCTGGCGCCTATGTCCGCATGCTGCTCCATGATGGCCCGCTCGTCCGGCTCGAACCGGCCAGGCTTGTGCAGGATGTGGTCCGGCGTGCCCACCTTGCCCACGTCGTGCAGTATGCTGGCCATGCCGATCATGTCGACGAAGCCGGGGGTCAGCTCGTCGGGATAGGCCCCCGCCTGTTGCAGCTCGGCCACGATGGCGTCGGAGAGCTTCTGCACCCGCAGCACGTGATCGCCGGTATCCGAATCGCGAAACTCCGCCAGCGCCGCCAGCGCCACCACGGTGGCCTCCTGGGCGCGCAGCAGCTGGTTGTAAAGATAGAGGTTGTCGTATGCCGCCGAGATCCGCTGGCAAAACACGTCCAGCAGATCGCACTCGAGCGGGTCGAGCGGCTGAGTGGGGGTGAAGTTGAGCACGAACTCGCGCCCGTTCTGGGCGGCGATGTAGAGCGCATCCTGGGGATGCTCGAAGCGGTTGCAGCGATTGGCCAGCGCACTCATCACAGAGTCGTGCAGGGCTGGGAAGGCAGTGAGCGGCACGTCGCTCAGCAGGGATTCATAGTCACCGGTAGCGGCCAGGATCTCCAGCTCCTGCGAGCCGGGCCGGCGTTCGGCGCAGATGGCACCTTCGGTGCCCACGTCGAGAATGGCGCTGATCTGCTTGAGCACGCCGGAGGCAAACTCCCTGAGCGAATGCAGGTGATAGAGATCCCCCGCCCCCTCCAGGATCTTGCCGAGCCCCTGCCGGCTCTTGTCGATGGCGCAGAGGGTCTCGTAGGAGCGCAGGGAGGCGATGACGGTGGTGTAGAGCTTCTGCACCGTCAGCTCGGTCTTGGTCTTGTAGTCGTTGATGTCGTAATCGAGGATCACCCGCTGCTCGGGAGCCTGCCCGGGCTGGCCGGTGCGCAGCACGATGCGGACCAGGCCGTTCTTCATCTCGTTGCGGATCTGGTGTACCAGCCGCAGGCCGGCGTCCTCGGTCTCCATTACCACGTCGAGCAGGATCAGGGCGATGCGCGGGTTGGCTTGCAGCATGCGGGCAGCCTCGGCACCGCTGTAGGCGTTGAGCAGGGCTAGCGGGCGGGATTTGTACTGAATGTTGGAGAGTGCCAGCCGGGTGGCATGATGAATGTCCGGTTCGTCATCGACGATCAGCACCTGCCAGGGATTAGCCATCCTGGTCACCACGGCCTCATCGTCATCCAGCTCGATGATGTCGTCATCCAGCCAGATCTCGTCCTTGTCTTGGGCACTGCTCATATCGTTCACGCCTCCAGGCGCTGCATGAGGGTACAGACAGTATGTACCATCAGGCCACGATGGATCACAAGCCCCGCGCGATCCGCCTGCCACCATCCATGAACAGATGACTCACTCGAACGGTTCGAGATAGGCCTGGATCGCCTTGCGCAGCCAGGCCAGCACCCTGCCGTGATAGGCATTTTCCGACAGATAGACGCCGTAGTCCCGCCACTGCAGGCTGAACTTGTGCTTGAGGGTGAGCAGGGAGCCTTGGCGCAGCTGACTCTGGATCAGCGGCGACGGCAGCACGGCCCAGCCGAGGCCGTCGAGCACCGCATCGCGCATCAGCTCGAAACTCGACAACCCGATGTGGTGGCCGCCGATGGGCAACAGGCTCTTGACCGAGAATTCATCCACGTAGGAGAGGGTGACCTGGGTGTGGCCGGTCAGATCCTGCTGCAGTACCCGCTTCAGGCTGGCCAGCGGATGGCTCGGCGCCACCACCATCAGGGTGCGGATCGGGTTGAGCACCTCGATGTTGAGGCCGCTGCGCTCCTGCTCCTCGGTGATGAGGCCGAAAGCGGCGTCGACAAACCCCTCCTCCACCAGCGCGGGCAGCTCAGGCGGCGAGGCCAGCACCAGCGAGATGCTGGTGCCGGGAAACCGGTGACGCAGCTGACCCAGCATCTCCCGCCACACCGCCTCGGGAATGGCGTCATCCCGCGCCACCCGCAGCGCCACCTCGGCGCCGGAGGCGTAATGTTCGCACTTGAGCTTGAGACTGTTGGCCGCCTGCAGCAGCCGCTTGCAGTCGTCCAGCACCTGCTCGCCAATCTCGGTCAACCGACTCTGGTTGGCCCCTCGTTCAAAAAGTTCGACGCCAAGCTCCACCTCCAGTGCCGCTATCGCCGTACTGACCGCGCTGCGACTCTTGCCAAGCCGGCGCGCCGTGTTGGCGATGGAGCCACTACTGGCTGATTCCACAAAGAGTTGTATCTGGTAGAGCTTCATGATCCGGGTCGAGAGCTGGGTATCCGATATTCACCTTACCTCGCCCGCTTCTGCCAAGGCAAACCGTCAGCGTCTGAATTGCCGACGCTCAGCGATTCCAGCCTCCCGCCGGGTGGCGGCTATCATGGCCCCGTCGCAGCAACAAAAGGACATTTTATGTTATTCAATCGCATGCTCCTGGCCCGCATCTTCCTGACGGGCGCCATCCTGACCGAGGTCGCCGGCACCTCCAGCATGGCCATGATCCCGGAGAACGAAGCCGGCTGGCTCAACTACCTGCCCATGTGGCTGCTCATCTCCTTCTCCTACCTGTTGTTGGCCAAAGCCGCCAAAACAATCTCCATTGGCATTGCCTTCGCGCTCTGGGAGGGGCTGGGGATCGCGCTGATCACCGTCGTCTCCGTGCTGTTCCTCGACTACCAGCTGAATGCTCAGGAGTTGATCGGACTGGCGCTGGCCATAGTGGGGATTGTTCTGGTGACGATGGGCGAGCGCCACGATGAACCGGCCGCTCGCACACCCCGTGCCAACGAGGAGGCCGTATGCATCCGCTGATGATAGTGCTGGGCGCGGCCTTGCTGGATATCGGCGCCAACATGGCGATCAACCGTTCGGTCGGTTTTCGTCACAAGGGGTGGGGATTCCTCGGTATCCTGCTGGTGCTGTGTGCCTTCACCCTGCTGTCGGAAGCGGTCAGCACCGGCCAGATCGATCTGGCCGTGGCCTATGCCACCTGGGGCGCCATCGGCATTCTGGGCACCGCCCTCGGCGGCCTGCTGCTGTTTGGCGAGCGGCTCAAGCCCATCGGCTGGGTCGGCATGCTGGTGATGGCCGTCGCGGTCACCCTGCTCACCACCGCCTGATCCCGAGATTGCATCCATGAAAAGCAGCCGCCCGGTACACCGGGCGGCTGCTTGTTTTTGGGCATGTCTTCATGACGGCGAGCGTCTCGTCACCAGGCTTCGTAAAGCTCCAGCGGCAGGCCGTCGGGGTCGGCGAAGAAGGTAAAACGGCGGCCGGTCAGCTCGTCCACCCGCACCGGCTCCACCTCGACGCCATGGCCCTGCAGATGGGAGATGACCCGGTCGAGCTCCGAGACCCGAAAGGCCAGGTGGCGCAAGCCGCACGCCTCCGGCCGGGAGGGGCGCGGGGGCGGCGCCGGGAAGCTGAACAGCTCCAGCTGGCTGCCGTCCGGCAGTGCCAGATCCAGCTTCCACGACTGGCGCTCGGCCCGCAGCGTCTCGGCGATGATGGGCAGCCCCAGCACCTGGTGGTAGAAGTGGCGCGAGCGCGCATAGTCGCTGGCAATGATAGCCACGTGGTGGATGGCATCGAACAGAGGATGTGACATGAGCACTCCGGGCAGGCGGGCAGCCTGGGCTGCCCGCCGCGGTCAGTTGAAGAAACCGTTGAACCAGTTGTCCAGCGCATTGACCGGGCTGGACACCGGAGTGGCACAGCTCATGGGCTCGGGCAACCCGGCCAGCTTGGCCGGCACCTGCAGACTGCCAGGGCAGTCGCTGGCAACCCGGGCGCCGCTGGCGCGGGAGAAGCTGGCCCAGCTCACCCCCTGTGGCATGTTCATGGCCAGGCTGTTGACCCCGCGCTGGCTCATGTAGCCGCTGAACAGCTGCAGGGCACCGCTGGCACCTGTCAGGCCAGCCGGGGTGTTGTCATCGCGACCGACCCAGATGCTGACCAGCTCATTGTTGTCGAGGCCGGTGAACCAGGAGTCGCGCAGCTCGTTGGTGGTGCCGGTCTTGGCCGCCATGGTGGCGCCGGGGAACTTGGCACCGAGCGCCCGCGCCGTGCCCTGGCTCACCGTCTTGGTCATGGCGAACAGGGTCAGCCAGCTGGCCTGCTCGTCGGTCACCCGCTTGGCCGCCTCATCATGCTGATAGAGCTTGCTGCCGTCGCTGTTGACAACGGCCCGGATCGCCGACAGCGGCTGGGTCAGCCCTTGGTTGGCGATGGGCAGGTACATCTGGTTCACCTCCATCGGCGAGAGGGCCACCGCCCCCAGCACCAGGGACGGATAGGGCTGGATCTCCTGCTCCACCCCCAGCTTGTGCAGGGTGTCCACCACCTTGTCCAGCCCCACCTGCAGACCCAGGTTGACGGTCGGCACGTTGAGGGAGCTGGCCAGCGCATCCATCAGCGGCACGCTCTGGCGGAACTTGCGGTCGTAGTTTTGCGGGGTCCAGATCTGGCCATCCTTGCCGCGAATGCGGATCGGCTGATCCTTGAGCGGCGTGCCCAAAGTCAGGCCGTTGGAGAGGCCGGTCAGGTAGACCGCGGGCTTGACCAGGGAGCCTATCTGGCGACGAGCATCCAGCGCCCGGTTGAAGCCGGCGTAGCGCGGATCCCGGCCACCCACCATGGCCACCACCTCGCCCTTGTGCCAGTCGGAGACCACCATGGCCGCCTCCAGCTTCTTCTTGCCACGCTGCTTCTCGATGGTGGCCAGACCCGACTCCACCGCCTGCTCGGCGGCATGCTGGGCGATGGGATCCAGACTGGTGAAGATCTTGAGGCCGGACTGTTTGAGCAGATCCGGGCCGAAGCGGCTCTGGATCTCCCGCTTGAGCAGCCCCATGAAGGCCGGGGTGCGGCCATAACTCATCTGGCCGCGGGTAATGATGCCGAGCGGCTGCTTGCTGGCCAGTTCATACTCGGCCGGCTGCAAACTGCCGTGATCCATCAGCAGCTTGAGCACCAGATCACGGCGCGCCTTGGCCCGCTCCGGGAAGCGCCAGGGATCGTAATAGGAGGGGCCCTTCACCATACCCACCAGCAGGGCCACCTGATCGATGTCCAGCTCGTTGACCGGAATGCCGAAGTAGAAGTAGGAGGCGAGCCCGAAGCCATAGACCCCCTGGGAGAAGTTCTGCCCCAGATAGACCTCGTTGAGGTAGGCCTCCAGGATCTCGTCCTTGCTGTAGCGATAGTCGATGAGCACCGCCATGTAGGCTTCCTGGGCCTTGCGCCACAGGCTGCGTTCCCGGGTCAGGAAGAAGTTCTTGGCCAGCTGCTGGGTCAGGGTACTGCCGCCCTGCACGGTGCGCCCCGCCAGCAGGTTGGCCGCCATGGCGCGCATGATGGCCACCGGCGAGACGCCGCCGTGCTGGTAGAAGTCCCGATCCTCGGTGGTGAGCAGGGTCACCAGCAGGCTGTCCGGCACCTCGGCGAGGCGCACCAGCAGGCGATCCTCCCGATCTTCGGTGTTGAGGCGATCGAGCAGCACAGGGTCCATCTGGGCGTAACCGAGCTGACGCTGATTCTCCAGCGACTGGATCCCCTCCAGCCGCGCGCCGTTGAAGGTGAGGCGCAGGCCGCGGGCGGCATCTGCCCCGTCATGGAAGGCAAACGGCCGGCGAACAAGCTCGATGCGGTTGCCGCTCACCGCATACTCGCCCGGGGAGTGGGGCTGGCGCACCTGCTTGTAGCTCAGCATGTTGAGCTCGCGCAGCATCTGGGTCTGGGAGAGGCGCTGGCTGGGATAGAGCTCCAGCGGCCGGCTGTAGACCATCACTGGCAACTGCCACTTCTCGCCGTCGAAGCGTTCACGCACCTTGGTATCCAGGTAGATGCCAAACACCACCATGAAGGCCGCTCCCACCAGGGAGAGCTTGAAACCCAGCCAGAACAGCGTGCGCCAGATGGTGCGTTTGGGCGCCGCCTTCTTGGGAGTGCGCTTGCGTCGTTGCGTTGCCATAAATCCTCTTTGCTTCTCTTTCTACTTATGTTGTCGCATTCGCGAACGTCCGATCGGGCCTGACCAATCGAACCGGGCTCCTGAGTTTCATTTCGCCAGACAAATGGCTGCCCCCTCATTCCCAACCCTTCTCCCATCTCTTTGAAAAGGGAAAGGAAAAAGGCGCAAACACCCAGCTCGATCGGTTCCCTCTCTCTGGGAGAGCGTCAGGGTGAGGGGCGTCTGCTGGCGTTGGGCTTCGCCATGCCCGGCAGCAACCTACAACCCCATCTTCTTCTTGGTGACTCTGGTCGGCATCGCTTTCAGCGGGTTGTCCGGCCAGTAGTGGCGGGGGTAGCGTCCCTTCATCTCTTTTTTCACCAGCTCATAGGAGCCGGCCCAGAAGGCGGCCAGATCGGCGGTGATCTGCAGCGGCCGCTGGGCCGGAGAGAGCAGCTCCACCACCAGCGCCACCCGGCCGTCAGCCACGCACGGAGTCGTGGCCTGACCGAACATCTCCTGGATGCGCACCGGGATCACCGGCGCCTGACCCGGCTGATAGCGGATCCGCACCCGACTGCCGGTCGGCGCGGTGAAGTGGCCGGGCAGCGCCTCGTCCAGCCGTCTTGGCAGGGGCCAGGGCAGAGACTGGCGCAGGATGTCGGCAAGGTCGAGCTTTTTCAACTGCTCCAGCCGGGTCATGCCGCTCACCGCCGGCAGCAGCCACTGTTCGAGCGTGGCAAGCAGGCTCGCCTCATCCATGGCTGGCCACCCTTCGTCGGGCAGCCAGTCGGCGGCGCAACGCAAGCGGGCCAGCAGCCCCTCGCTGGTGTCATCCCAAGGCAGCACATGCAGCCCCTTGCGCCGGATCCCCTGCAGCAGGCAGCGCCCCTTCTGTTCATCAGAGAGTTCCGTCAGCGGTCGCTGGCTCAGCACCAGCTCGCCGATCACCTGCTGGCGTTCGGCCCGCACCCGCTCCTCGCGCTCGTCCCAGTCGAACCACTGGCGCTCGCTCACCAGCTCAGGCAACTGGCGCACCAGCTCATCCAGCTCCACCGGCTCGGCGATGAAGATGCGGCTGCCACGCTCGTTCTGGCCCATCTCGATGGCAATGAGCGCCCCCTGCCCCTGACAGGGGTGACCTTCTACCAGATCGCAGCTCACCCCGCCACTGAGCTGATAACGGCTGCCGCTGCGCAGCTTGCCGATGCGATCGGGCCAGGCGAGAGCGCACAGCAGCCCCAGCCATTGCCCCTGCGCACTGGCGGGGCGAGCGCCGAGCCGCTCGAACCAGCGGGCCGCACTCTGGCGCAGGGCCCCCTGACGGCGGTGGAACAGCACAGAGAGGCGCTCCGATCCTCGCAGATCTTCTTCCAGCAGCGCCACCAGGAAAGCCGCATCGGCGACAATCCCTGTCAGACCCTCGGCCTCCAGCGCGCGGGCACGCAGCAGCATGCGGGCAAGCCGGGGATGGGTACCGAAGGCCGCCATGGCGCGCCCGGCCGGGGTAAGTTGTTGCTCACCCTCCGGCTTCATGGCGCCGAGGCTCACCAGCAGTCGCTGGGCGCTGGCCACGGCGGCGGCCGGCGGCATGTCCAGCAGCGGCAGCTCTTCGACCTTGGCCCCCCACTGGGCGGCGTCCAGCAGCAGGCCGGTAAGCTCCTGGGTGAGGATGTCGGGCGGGCTCTGCTCGGCGAGGCGCTCCTGCACTTCGCTGCTCCAGAGCCGGTAGCAGACACCGGGGCCGAGACGACCGGCACGACCCGCCCGCTGGGTGGCGGAGGCTTTGGCAATGGGACGGGTCTCCAGCCGGGTGACACCGCTCTTGATGTCGAAGGAGGCGCGTCGCTCCAGCCCGCTGTCGACCACCACTGAGATCCCCTCGATGGTGAGCGAGGTCTCCGCCACATTGGTGGTGAGCACCAGCTTACGGCGCCCAGCAGGCGCCGGCTCGATGGCCGCCTGCTGGGCCGCCATGTCGAGGCGGCCGTAGAGGGGGGCGAGGGTCACCTCGTCCGGCAGCCGCCCTTCCAGCCACTGCGCCAGCCGCTCGAGCTCCCCCTGGCCCGGCAGGAACACCAGCAGGCTGCCGGCGTGGGCGGCCAGCGCCTCCAGCACCACGGCGCCGACCTGGGGCTCCAGCCACTGCTGGCGATTGGCGGGGCGGTAGTGGTAGTCGATGGGAAAACCGCGCCCCTCGGAGCGCACCACCGGGGCCTCCGGCAGCAGGGTCTCCAGCGCCATGCCGTCCAGGGTGGCAGACATCACCAAGAGCTTGAGGTCATCGCGCAGCCCCTGCTGGCTCTCGATGGCGAAGGCCAGCGCGGTATCGGCGTGCAGGCTGCGCTCGTGGAACTCATCGAAGATGACCAGGGAGACGCCGGTGAGCTCGGGATCCTGCTGCAGCATCCGGGTCAGCACCCCCTCGGTGACGATTTCGAGCCGGGTCTGGCTGCTGGTGCGGCTCTCGCCACGTACCCGCAGGCCAATGCGCTCGCCTACCCTCTCCCCGAGCTGGCGTGCCAGAAAACCCGCAATGTTGCGCGCCGCCAGGCGTCTGGGTTCCAGCATGATGATGCGACCGGGCAGCCGGTGCTGGCGCACCAGTTCCAGCGGCAGCAGGGTCGATTTGCCCGCGCCGGGGGGCGCCTGCAGGATCACGCTGGCATGGTTGTCGATGGCGGCAAAGAGTGCAGGCAGCACCGACACTATGGGGAGAGAAGACAAAGGGATCAGCACCTTCTTGTTGCAAGCCGTAAAACGGCGCCTATTCTGCCACAGCCTGCCCGGCCACCGTGAGTGGATGTCGGCCGGCGAGACAGGAGCGGACGGCTGCCATAGAATGGGCCACCCGTCCGCATCAAAGAGGCACCCTCACCCGAATGGCCAAACTCTTCTTTGCCCTGCCCACCGAGGCGCTGGCCGCCGATATCGTCGCCTGGCGCGATCAACTGCCCTGGCCGGGCCAGCCGGTCCCCACCGCCAACCTCCACCTGACGCTGGCCTTCCTCGGCGAAGCGAACGAGGCCACCACCGCACAGCTGATGGCCGCCGTCGAGCGCCAGCACTGTCCGCCGCTCACCATAGCGCTCAATGAAACCGGCTGGTTCGGCCGTGCCAAGGCCGCCTGGATTGGCCCGAGAGAGTGGCCCAACGAGCTGACCGTGCTGGCCAGGGCGCTGCGTCGCCATGGCGAGAAGCTGGGGCTTGGCAACGGCGAGCAGGGCTATCGCCCCCACGTCACCCTGTCGCGCAAGGCGAGCGAACCGCCGGCGCTGCTGCCCGCCCCCGACTTTGTGCTGCGGGCCGACCGATTCTGCCTCTATCAATCCCTCTCGACCCCGGACGGGGTGCGCTACCAGCCCCTCGCCTGCTGGCCGCTGCGGGCCAGAGAGAAGATGGCATCCTGACCGGCTGCCATGCCCAGACTCATCGATTAAGAGAGCCATACCATGATCTTCGATCCCCCCCTGCAATCCGGGCAGCTGGTCGCCCGCTACAAGCGCTTCCTGACCGACGTGCGGCTCGACAACGGCGAGGTGATCACCATCCACTGCGCCAATACCGGCGCCATGACCGGCTGCGCCGAGCCGGGTACCCGGGTCTGGTACTCCACATCAAGCAACCCCAAGCGCAAGCTGCCCCACAGCTGGGAGATCGCCGAGAGCCCGGCCGGTCACTTCATCTGCGTCAACACGGCCCGCGCCAACCAGCTGGCCCGGGAGCTGATCGAGCAGGATGCCCTCGCCCCGCTGCGCGGCTATGCCAGGCTGCGCACCGAGGTGAAATACGGCGAAGAGAACAGTCGCATCGATCTGCTGCTGGAAGATGACCACCGGCCGGCCTGTTACATCGAGGTGAAATCGGTGACCCTGCTCGATGAGCGGGAGCAGCCCGGCATGGGCTACTTCCCCGATGCGGTAACTACCCGTGGCGCCAAGCACTTGCGTGAATTAATGGCCATGAAGACGGCAGGGCACAGAGCCGTGCTGTTATTTATGGTTTTGCACTCCGGAATCGTGAGAATGCGCCCGGCAGCGCATATAGATCCGCACTATAGTCTGCTTATTGAGCAAGCAATTGCGGCAGGGGTTGAAATTTTATGCTATCGACCCCATGTTGGGGTGCAGAGCATGGTGGCACAAGATTTTATCCCGTTTGAATCTTGTCACCTGCTACCCGAGGGCAGCGAATAAATGTTGGAGTGGGTAACATTATTGGTACGGCTTGTTTGCCTCCAAGTTACCCTTCTGCTATAGATGTCGCCCTCAATTTATGGATGGCACGGGTAGCGTGCTGAATTAGGAGACAGGGCATGCCAACAGGCGAAAACAGGAAATCTCTGGGCCCCCTGGCCATTGCGGGTGTGGCGCCTTACCAGGAAAAACCGGGTGAGGAGTACATGAATGACCAACAAAAGGCACATTTTCGCAAGATCCTGGGAGCCTGGCGCAACCAACTGATGCAGGAAGTTGACCGCACCGTTGACCACATGAAGGATGAGGCTGCCAACTTTCCGGATCCAGTGGATCGCGCCGCGCAGGAAGAAGAGTTCGCGCTGGAACTGCGTACCCGCGACCGCGAGCGCAAACTGATCAAGAAGATCGAGAAGACCTTGCTGCTGCTCGAAGACGACGACTTCGGTTACTGCGAACACTGCGGCATCGAGATCGGCATCCGCCGTCTGGAAGCCCGTCCGACTGCCGACCTCTGCGTTGACTGCAAGACGCTGGCCGAGATCAAGGAAAAACAGATGGCCGGTTAATACCGACCTCTGGCATGACACAAAAAAGGGAGCTCGCGGGCTCCCTTTTTTATTGAGCTTTTGGCCGGGTCGTCCCAGAATGCTGCCTCAATGCCTTTTTTATCCGAATGACCATGTCCGTGAATGCCACCCCGTCATCCCCGCCCCTCCCTTATATAGGCCGCTTTGCCCCCTCCCCTTCGGGTCCGCTCCACTTCGGTTCCCTGATTGCGGCGCTCGGCAGCTTTTTGCAGGCCAGGGCACAGCAGGGGCGCTGGCTGGTGCGCATCGAAGATATCGATCCGCCGCGGGAGATGGCAGGGGCCGCCGACCTTATCCTCAAGACCCTTGAGGCCCATGGCCTCGGGTGGGATGGCGAGGTGATGTACCAGAGCCGGCGTCACGCCCGCTACGACGAGATCATCGAGCAGCTCTACCGGGCCGGCGATCTCTACTGGTGCCGCTGTACCCGGCGCGAAATCATGGCGAGCGGCGGTTTTTACAACGGCCACTGCCGCACCCTCGGACTGAGCGCAGAGGGCTGCGCCGCCCGCCTGCGCCAGCATCACCCGGTCTACGACTTCGAGGATGGCCTGCAGGGTCATATCGCGGTACCGGCGGCGCTGGCCGAGGAGGATTTCATCGTGCGCCGGCGCGATGGCCTCTACGCCTACAACCTGGCGGTGGTGGTGGACGATATGGACTGCGGCATCACCGAGATAGTGCGCGGCGCCGACCTGCTGGAGCCGACGGTGCGCCAGATTGCCCTCTACCAGACCCTGGGCGCCCCCGTGCCCGCCTGGGTGCATCTGCCGCTGGCGGTGCAGGCCGACGGCAACAAGCTCTCCAAACAGAATCACGCACCCGCGCTGGCACAGGACGAGGTGCGCCCGGCCCTGTGGCGAGCACTGTACTTCCTAGGTCAATGTCCGCCCCCCGAACTGATGGCGAGCCGGGTCGACGAGATCATCGACTGGGGCATCGCCCACTGGCAGCTGGCCCGGGTGCCTGCCAGCGAGAAGATTACGCTGACAGCTGGCGTAAACGAATAGGCAGTTCAGGGGGGATTTGGGTGTGAATCAGCGCGGTTTGCGATGATTTAGCCGGGATAATCCGAGTCAAACGAGATCAATTGCCAGCACGGTTTTTCATCTGGTTAGGCATGAGCTATTGAATAGACCGCTATTTTTTGCGGCAACACTGATTCAAACGGGATCAATTGCCAGCACGGTTTTTCATTTGGTTAGGCGTGAGCTATGATAGGCCGCTATTTTTTTGGCCTCCCGTCAATTTGAAGTCATAACGAGGTGTACCATTTTTTCCCAGATCGCAAACTTTTGCCGCAAGGTGCTCGGCAAGGAAGACGGCGAGCAGTCGGTGGAGTCCCCCATTCCGGCCCGTGTCGCCGGGCAACGTCGTACCTTAAGCCGTGACCAGCACCCGATTTCGCGCAAAGAGATCAGCGAGAATGCACTCAAGGTGCTCTATCGCCTGAACAAGGGTGGCTACGAAGCCTACCTGGTCGGCGGCGGGGTACGGGATCTGCTGCTCGGGAAGACGCCCAAGGATTTCGACATCGCCACCGATGCGACGCCGGAGCAGATCAAGTCACTGTTCAGCAACTGCCGCCTGATCGGCCGCCGTTTCCGGCTGGCCCACATCGTCTTTGGTCGTGACGTGATCGAAGTGGCCACCTTCCGCGGTCACCACCATCAGGTCAATACCAGCAAACATGTGTCGGCCCAGTCCGATGAAGGGATGCTGCTGCGCGACAACGTCTACGGCACCATCGAAGAGGATGCCGAGCGTCGCGACTTTACCGTCAACGCCCTCTACTACAGCGCCAAGGATTTCACCCTGCACGATTTCGAGGGCGGGCTGGAAGACCTGGCCGAACGCAAGCTGGAACTCATCGGCGACCCCGAGACCCGCTACCGGGAAGATCCGGTGCGGATGCTGCGCGCCGTGCGCTTCGCCGCCAAGCTGGACATGACCATCAGCCCGCGCACCGCCGCCCCCATCAAGGAGCTGGCGCCGCTGCTGCAGGATATTCCGGCGGCCCGCCTGTTTGAGGAGACCCTCAAGCTGTTCCTGGCCGGCGATGCCCTGGCCACCTACAAGCTGCTGCGCGAGTACGGCCTGTTCCAGCAGCTGTTCCCGCAGGTAGCCGCGCTGTTCACCCCGCACGGCAACTCGCCCTACGAACAGTTCATCGAGCAGGCGCTGATCGATACCGACACTCGCGTTCGTGAAGAGAAGCGCGTTACCCCCGCCTTCCTCTACGCCACCCTGCTGTGGGGCTGCGTCGAGGCCCGCGGCCGGGTGCTGGAGAACGAGAGCGGCCTGCCCTGGTATGACGCCTTCATGCTGGCGATCAACGAGGTGCTGGACAACCAGGTGCGGATCATCGCCGTCCCCCGCCGTTTCACCACAGATGTGCGCGACATCTGGGCCCTGCAGCAGCGGCTGACCCGCCGTCAGGGCCGCCACCCCGAGCGCGCCATGGAACACCCCAAGTTCCGTGCGGCGTTCGACTTCCTGCTGCTGCGCAACCGGGTCGAACGCGGCCTCGGCGAGCTGGCCAGCTGGTGGGAACGCTACGTGGAATCCAACCCGGACGTGCGCCCGCAGCTGCAACGGGAGGCAACTCGCCGCCCGGCCAGCGGTGCGGCCCGCAGCAACGATGGCGAGAAACGCAGCAGCAACAGCCGCAACCGTCGTCGCCCCCGTCGTCGCAAACCGAAAGCGGCAGAGTGACAACTGACGTGATGACCGAGGTCTTCGTCGCCATCGGCTCCAACCTGGCCGACCCCGTCGGCCAGGCTCGCCGCGCCATCGCCGCGCTGGCAACCCTGCCGGATTCCGTGCTGGTGCAGGCCTCGTCGCTTTACAGCAGCCGCCCCATGGGCCCTGCTGATCAACCGGACTACGTCAATGCCGTGGCCCGGCTCAACACCCGGCTGGCGCCGCTGGCGCTGCTGGATCAACTGCAAAAAATCGAGCTGGAACAAGGACGTGTGCGCAAGGATGAGCGGTGGGGGCCGAGAACCCTGGATCTCGATCTGCTGCTCTATGGCGATCAGGTGATCAACTCTGAGCGCCTCATCGTTCCCCATTACGGCATGCAGGAGCGGGAGTTCGTGCTGCTGCCCCTGGCCGAAATCGCGCCCGCTCTGGTGCTGCCCTGCGGCACGCCGCTCGCACAACTGGTTGCCCGCTGCCCGCGCAATGGTCTTGCCATCATTGCCGCAAGTGCAGACGAACAGGAGCCTCTATGAGCAAGATCACCACCACCAACCTGCTGAAGATGAAGCAGGAAGGCCAACGAATCACCGCCATCACCGCCTATGATGCCACCTTTGCCAAGCTGTTCGACGACGAGGGCGCTCACGTGCTGCTCATCGGCGATTCGCTGGGCATGGTGCTGCAGGGTGGCCAGGATACCCTGGCGGTCAACATGGACGAGATGGTCTATCACACCCGTTGCGTGGTGCGCGGCACGACCAATGCCCTGGTGGTGAGCGATATGCCGTTCATGAGCTATGCCACCCCAGAGCAGACCTATCAGAATGCCGCCCGCCTGATGGCGGCCGGCGCCCGCATGGTGAAGATGGAAGGGGGTGACTGGCTGTGCGACTCCATCCGCCATCTGACCCGCAACGGCGTGCCGGTGTGCGGCCACCTCGGCCTCACCCCGCAATCCGTGCACGTGTTTGGCGGCTTCAAGGTGCAGGGGCGCGACGAGTTCCAGGCCCAGGAGATCTACCGTCAGGCCCTCGAGCTGCAGGCCGCCGGCATCCAGCTGCTGGTGCTCGAATGCGTGCCCACTTCGCTGGCCGAGCGCATCAGCAAGGCGCTGCGCATTCCGGTGATCGGCATAGGTGCCGGCCCGGCCACCGACGGCCAGATCCTGGTGATGCACGATGCCTTCGGCATCACCTCCGGTTATGTGCCCAAGTTCACCAAGAACTTCCTGGCCGAGACCGGCGACATGCGCGCCGCCATCCGGCTCTATGTGAAGCAGGTGAGCGAAGGGACCTTCCCGGGCCCGGAGCACTGCTTCAACTGATGTGATGCCGTGACGAGAGCGGGGGCCTGCGCCCCCGTTTCGCCCTCCGGGGCAGAGTGAGCCCCCTCTTTTGATGATTCATCCCAAGGTAACCGCCGATGATGATGCCGCGCGTTGACACTTCGCGCTTATCCGCACGGGCTCCTGCCCGCCTCTCTTTGATCTTTTCGAAGGTGAACAGTTGATGTTGGTCGTTAACAATCCCGCCGCTCTGCGTGAACAGATCGGCCAATGGCGCCGTGAAGGGCGCGCCATCGCATTCGTGCCCACCATGGGCAACCTGCACCAGGGCCACCTTACCCTGGTGCAGGAGGCGCACAGCCACGCCGAGAAGGTGGTGGTCAGCATCTTCGTCAACCCGATGCAGTTCGACAAGGCCGAGGATCTCGCCAACTACCCGCGCACCCTGGAGCAGGATTGCGCTGCGCTGGAGGCGGCCGGTGTCGATATGGTGTTCACGCCGACCCCGGAGATCATGTATCCGCAGGGGCTGGCCAGCCAGACCTTCGTCGAGGTACCGGGCCTCTCCACGCTGCTGGAAGGGGCGCTGCGTCCGGGTCACTTCCGCGGCGTCAGCACCGTGGTCACCAAGCTGTTCAATCTGGTGCAGCCTGACGTGGCCTGCTTCGGCCAGAAGGATTACCAGCAGCTGGCGCTCATTCGCAAGATGGTGGCCGACATGGCAATGCCCATCGAGATCGTCGGCGTGCCCACCGTGCGGGCCGAAGACGGGCTGGCACTCTCCTCGCGCAACGGCTACCTGACCGCCGCCGAACGGGCCCTGGCCCCTGAGCTGGCGCGCACCATGAACTGGATCGCCGAGCAGATTGAAGCAGGTGACCACCACCTGCCCTCCCTGGTGGCCCAGGCCAGCCAGCGTCTGGACAAGGCCGGTTTTCGGACCGATGCCATCGACATCGTCGATGCAGCCACCCTGGAAGCGGCCACCGATGAGAGCGAGCAGCTGGTGATCCTGATGGCGGCGTATCTCGGCAAGGCCCGCCTTATCGACAACCGGGTGGTGACGCTGGCCCGCCCCTGAGCAGTTGCACCACTGACAACAAAGCCCGCATGTGCGGGCTTTGTTGTATCTGGGCGTTTCCGGCCTATTCGGCGCTGACCGGGTAACCCGCCCCTTTCCAGGCGAAGATGCCGCCCGGCACCCGATAGACCTGCTGATAACCCTGGGTGACCGCCCAGGCGGCCCCGTTGTGGCTGCGGCCGCACTTGACGAAGCCGCAGTAGAACACCACCGGACGGGTCTTGTCGTCCCCCAGCAGGGCCAGCAGCTGCTCGGGCGTGCCACTCCCCTCGACGATCTGGCTCCAGTCATCGCCGGACCTAGCCTCCTTCACGAAGGCAAAATTCCTGGCCCCCGGAATATGCTCCTTCTTGTAGGAGTCCTCGAATGGCATGGTGTCGATGATCACCAGCGCCTCACCTTTGTCCATCCGGGTCTTCAGCTCGGCCACGGTCAGCAGCTGGTAGCCCCCCTGCTGGGTCTCCTGGGAGAGCTGTACCGCCGCCTGCTCCAGTTTGGTCTCCTGCTCGAACTGGTTGTCGCCACAGCCACCGAGGGCAAAGCTGGCCGCAATCAGCGAGGCCATCAGGGTGCGGGATTGCAATCTCATCATGTCACTGCTCCTTTGGAACGGTCAAAACGGGGCGGGAGGTTCGCAGCAAGGCGCCCGCAAGCGTCAACAGCAGCAGATCCCGCAAGAGCGCCTGTGGCAGCGAGCCGAGATCAGCCCTGCCAAGACAGCCGCAAGAGATGTCGAGCCCGATGGCGATGCCATAGCCCAACACCGGAATAAACAGGGCCAAGAGGGCCACCACCAACCAGAGCCCCCAACGCCGGTTGGCGATCACCGCAAGCCCGGCACAGAACTCCAGCCCGATAAGCCCCCAGACGGCAAGGGGAATGAACGGCGACCAGAGCAGGCCGAAGGCGCCGATCTGCTCGGCGAACAGCTCCGGCGCCACCAGCTTGAACCCGGCGGAGGCGACGAAGAATCCCCCCAGCGCCAACCTGGCCAACACCCGCAGATACACGGCCAAAGACCACCTCTTTATGGATAGGCGCATATTCTATCAACCACCGATGGGGTCGCAATGACCTGGCTCAGGAACCACGACAAATCCGATTGTTGCTGACTGCGAACCGGTAAGGCAGTGGTTACACCCGGATGTTGCCAGCTTGCCTGGCTGCCGGTTCAGCCTCCTGAGACTGCCCCCGATCGTACTGGTGGGCCAGCAACTCGGCGGCAAGCTCGACTGCACGCTCCAGCAATGTCAGCAGGCTCTCCAAAGTCAGGTGATCGAGCCACTCGCGGGTCCATATAAGGGTTTCACCCTGTTTGGTCTGGTCCAGTAGAAAGGCCGGTTCGTCACCAAGATGATTGAGCAGGGGAGCATTGGGCATGGCGTGGCCCGGCAACAACAGATAGATCACCAGATGTCCCTCATCCTCTGCCAGCGTCAATACCAGCTCTTCGTTGATGGCGAGGGTGGTGACGGACTGGCCGCTGGCAGGCAAGGGCAAACCCAGTTCGGTAAAAAGGGTGGAGATGAGAGTGTGATACATGAATGAATCTCAGATTAGGGGAGAGAAGGACACCCTATTTGGTCGGCAAGTCGCTGCTTATCACCTAAGGCCAGCTTTTTTTAGGTTAGTGTCGGCTGAGGGGCAAGATATGCCGGAATTGTGAGCTGGCAGGCATCTTTAAAGGGGCTGTCCGAATCCTAAAAAAGGGGGGCCGAGAGTGACAGGGGAGAATGTCGGGCAGGCGTAGGCTGAAGATATCCCCCTTTCCAAGTCAGGATCACTGCTATGCCCGAGATGAGAATTGCACCACAGGATTTGAATGCTGCTCGCACCCTGCCCAACGGGGGCGAACCAGCCCAGCCAGCAACGGCGCACCTTGGCAACATCCGATTGCGACTGCTGGATGCCGGCAACCGTGAGTTCGAACGTGGTATCCGTCGCGGGATCGGCCACATGCAGAGCCATGAACTCAAAGCGGTCAAACAAGCCGTACGCCAGTACCAGAATGGAAAGACACCTTCGTTGGCCGGGCTGACCAAGATCGAGCAGGCGCTACAGTTCTGGATCGATTCAGGCAAAAACCGCTCCCGCCAGCAGGATCCCGTGCTGAAACAACTGGTGGCCGACATTGCCGCCCGTCGGCAGGCGTTGGGACAAACAGGAAACGCCCCTGCGTTCCAACTGTCCTGGCTCTGTAACGCACAGGGATTGGTCAATCAACCCATTGAAAGCAACCAGAAGATCCGCCAGTGGTGCAGTGAACTCGCCGGCCTGCAAAAGGAGGGGGCACACGATCTGTTCCATCACGAGCTGCAAAGGGGGCTCGACCTGATGTACGGAGTGAGCGAGACCATGACGGCACGGCGGCTGGAGCGGGCTCCCACTCGGGAAGAGGTCGTCGACAGCCATGAGTGGAAGTGCTTCTGCGGCCTCTTGCGGGATCGCTTCCCTGCCGAGCTGACGCTCAAGCCGCAGGCCACCGCCGAGGAAAATGGTCGCGATATCCTGCTGACTCACAGCCAGTTGCTGGAGCTGACCCACCTCAAGGAGGTGTTGGCCCTCAGTATGGAGCAGAAAGTGAGTCAACAGGGAGAGATAGGCCTGCTTCGAACCGAGCTGCTGACGGCATTGGTCGATGGCCTGGATGAGCCCTGGCTTGAACGCGAGGCTCAGGATAAAGCACTCTGGCAGAGAGAGGGTAAGTCAGAAAAGCACTACCAGACCGGTGGGCGAGCCGAGATCAAGAGCCCGCTAGAGACTGCTGGCAAGGAGCTTAAACCGGGCGAGCCAATAAGCCAGAAAGCCTTCAGCGGGCTTGGTCTGGTAAGCGCCAGTGCACTGGTCGAAGCCTTCGCCAAAATCGAGATCGGCAAGTGGGAAGGTAGCCGTGATACCCCTGTGGGTGAGTTTAGCGGCAAGGTAGCACTGACCCAGGAGAACAAGGCGAGTGCCAAGGCCGAGCTGGTGGTGGGCAAGGCGGAAGGTTCGTTGGCATTCAACCCAGCCACCCGCATCCTGAGTGAAACCGACGGTGATCGCTACAAGCCTGGCCCTCATGATGTGAACCTGCTACGCATCGGCGCCAGTGCCGAGCTGGTAAGCAAGCTGGGTCTCTCGGCCGAAGCCAGCTGGACAGTGGGCAATCTGCTCAACCTCAAGTTGGCAGGTACTGCCGAGGCTGGGATCAATGCCAAGCTGGAGGCGGGAGCGGCGGCAATTATGACGCCGGCGGGCCCGATCCTGAGCGCCACAGCCAATGCTTCGGCTTTTGCCGGCCTCAAGGCGGAAGGCAGTGCCCAGCTCAATCTGCTCAAGAGCCAGTATGCCGATGCCTATAGTCTCTCGGCCAAGGTGCGAGCATCAGCCAATGTTGGCGTCGGGGCATCGGCCGGAGCTACCGCGGCAATCGGACCTCAGGGGGCTAAACTCCATACCTCCCTCGGCGTGACGCTGGGGATAGGATCTGATGTGGGCTGGGAAGGCAGCGTCAACGCCATGGCGACCAAAGCCTATGCACTGGAGCTGGCGGCCCGCGCGGTGAATGCCTTTGATCAGCGCAAAGGGGAGATGCTTGAGGGGCTGGCGATGGCTTCCGGCAACGACCACCGCCTCTTCGAGCTGGCTCAGCGAGTCGAGAGCCGGATCGATACACTCACGTCACAGCTTGACGAGTTGCAACTGGCAACCAGTGCAAACCGGATCAGGATGCAGGAGAGCCTTATCGATCCCGATATCGCCGCAGGCCGCAGCGCCATGGCCCAGGCCATCGATGACACCTTCGGGCTTGAGCGGGTCGATGAGCATGGGATCGTCACCGTGCCGGAGCGGACAATTGAGCGCAATGAGAAACTTGAGCTCACCGCCCGGTTGCTCAAGGAGCATGCCATCAAGGTATAACGGTCCGCTAATGACAATGAACAAGAGGGGCTACCGCACGGGAGCCCCTCTGCTCTTCAGGTGCTGGGATAGCGGGCCAGTTCGCAATACTCACCGTCTTCGTCACAGCGAAAGACTGCGGCGGTTTCGCCACTCTGGCACCACTGCTGCCACTCCTCGGGCGGACAGTGCAGGCGGATGGCGAGACCGCAGCCGGCGCTGAGCCGGCGCGGTACGTCGCAGACCCGAAACGGGTGGGGCTGCTGCTCCAGCCGCTTGCGCAGCCTGACCGTGCCGAGGGTGGAGTGGAACAGGTAGAGGAACTCTGCGTTCATGATTTGCCTCCCGTGCGGGCACGCGCACCGAACAGGGCCGCCCCCAGCGCGCCGGCAAACTGGGCGTCCGGGTGGGTGGCCACGTCGCAACCCAATCCTTGCGCCAGATAGTGGCGGAAGGTGGCGCAGTGGCTGACGCCGCCGGTAAAGAGCACGCTCGGTCTGGCGCCGAGGCGGCCGATGAAGTTGGCACTGCGCCTGGCCATGGAGCGGACGATGCCGGCCAGGATCGACTCGGCCGGAATGCCCGCCGAGCGCAGGCTGATCGCCTCCGATTCTGCAAACACGGTGCACATGCTGCTGATGTCATGGGGCTCTGCCCCTTCCAGCAGCTCGTCGAGCTGTTCGACCCGCGCCCCCAGGGTGCGGGTGATCACCTCGAGAAAGCGGCCGGTACCGGCGGCGCACTTGTCGTTCATCAGAAAGTCGGTGAGGTTGCCGTCGCCATCGAGCTGGATCACCTTGCTGTCCTGGCCGCCGATGTCGATGACGGTGTGCACCGACGGACAGAGCAGGCGCGCCCCCAGCCCATGGCAGGAGATCTCGGTGACCCGCCGATCGGCGAATGAAGCCAGATCGCGGCCATAACCGGTCAGGGTCAGATGGGGGCGCTCTGGCAGCCCGGCCGAGAGCGTCTCCCAGCCTTGCTCGATGGCGGCCAGCGGACGAAAGGGGGTCGGCACCAGAAAGCGGCGGACGATACGCCCGCCCTCCCTGTGGTCGAACAGGATCCCCTTGGTCGCGGTGGAGCCGGAGTCAATCCCGATGGTGAGTGACACGGCGCCTCCTCACAGCATCTCGATAAAGGCCGCCAGCCGGGTGGCCAGCTGTCCCTTGTCGGCGCTGGAGTAGTCGGTCTCCACCGCCATGTAGGGGATGCCGTGGCGATCGCGCACGTGGCGCTTGATGGCGAGCGACTCCACCGCATAGGTGTGACAGGCCTGCAGGATCACGTCGATCACCCCGTCCGCCTGATACTCCTCCAGCATCTGGCTCAGCAGATTCATGCGCTGGTGGTTGGGGGAGATGCAGGAGCAGCCGATGGCCAGATACTTGTCGGTCAGCGCATCGAACGGGTCACCCTCCTCGCTCACGCACTGCTCGGTCGCCTTGGCGCCGGTGCAGTTCTCGTAACCCACCACCCAGCCACCGTGCTCCTCGATAAGGCGCACCACCTTGTCAGCGGCGCCGCCGATGGGGCAGCCGGTGATGAGGATGCGCGGACGGGCATCGAGCCGCTTGCCGTCGGCATAGTCGGCCTTGATGCGGCGGGTCATCTCCTGCAGCTCGCTGATGAGCTGCTCCTTGTCGAAGCGGAAGGTGGCGCCATAGACCACCTTGAGGATATCGGTGCCACTCAGCGCCGGTGGGTTGAGCTGACCCAGCCGATAGAAGTCCGCCAGCGCACGGCGCTCGCGGTTCTTCAGCACGATGGCGTCGCGCAATGCCTGCTCGCCGATGGGCTGGCCAAACTGCTGCTCCAGCAACGCCTTGAAGCGGACGATTTCGCTGCGCCACAGGGTGCGGGAGGCCTCGTCATCGGCGCGGTTGGGCAGCTGCATCACGTGCACCGGTTTGAACTCGGCCATGTACTCGTACATCTTCTTCTTGCCGTCGCAGGTGGTTTCCCCCACCACCAGATCGGAGAAGTAGAAGTAGGGGCACTTGTCGGTCTTGCCGAACCCGTAGCTGCTCTTGATCAGCGGGCAGAGGTTGCGGGGCAAGTCTTTCTCGGCCTCCTCTATGGTCTCGTCGCTGGTGGAGCAGAGCGATACCACCACGGCGCCGGCGGCCATGGCCACCTCCTGTGGCATGAAGGTGCAGTAGGTGCCGACCAGGGGGATCTGTCGCTCCTTGAGTGCCATCACGGCCAGAAAGCCCTGCCGGCGGGCATCTGAAAAACTGTCAAAAATGGCTGGCAACTCGGTGATCAGTGACATAGGCGATCCTGCCCTGGTGAGGAGAGAAAGAGACGGAGGGCCCATTTTGCAGACCTTCCAACCGCGGAAATTATACCTTTGGGGGTAATCTGAAAATTGCAGTGGATCACAAGGTGCCAGATAAAACCTTGATAAGAGGGTGGTTATTGGCCCTGTTCGAAATGGGGCCAGCGCAGGAGAGGTAAAAGAGGCAACAAAGAAACGGGCACCCCAGGGTGCCCGTTGCATTGCATCAGTGGCGCAGCCCGGTGCCGCGGGAGATGAGCCACCAGGCCAGACCGTAGAGAGCCACGATGAAGCCGATGATGATGAGATAGGCGGTGCCGAGTGGCACGTCGGAGATCCCGAGGAAGCCGTAACGGAACGCGTTCACCATGTAGATGATCGGGTTCACCTGGGAGACCCCCTGCCAGAAAGGCGGCAACAGGCTGATGGAGTAGAACACCCCGCCCAGGTAGGTGAGCGGCGTCAGCACGAAGGTGGGGATGATGCTGATGTCGTCGAAGGTCTTGGCAAACACCGCGTTGATGAGGCCGCCCAGCGAGAAGAGGATGGCGGTCAGCAGCACGGTGAAGCAGACGCTGAACAGGTGGTGGATCTGCAGCGGCACGAAGAACAGCGACACCAGGGTGACGATGAGGCCGACGCAGAGGCCGCGCGCCACGCCACCGCCGACGTAGCCGGCGATGATGACGTAGTTGGGCACAGGCGCCACCAGCAGCTCCTCCACGTTGCGCTGGAACTTGGCGCTGAAGAAGGAGGAGGCGACGTTGGAGTAGGAGTTGGTGATGACCGACATCATGATGAGGCCGGGCACGATGAACTCCATGTAGCTGAAGCCCCCCATGTCGCCGATGCGGCCGCCGATGAGGTTGCCGAAGATGACGAAGTAGAGGCTCATGGTGATGGCGGGCGGCACCAGGGTCTGGATCCAGATCCGGGTGAAGCGGCTGATCTCCTTGGCCAGAATGCTCTTGAAGGCGATGTAGTAAGTGGTCAGGTTCATGCTTTTCTCCCCTCCTCGACCAGGCTGACAAACAGCTCTTCCAGCCGGTTGGCCTTGTTGCGCATGCTCAGTACCTGCACCTGCTGGCTCGACAGCTGATCGAACAGGCTGTTGAGGGACTGGCTCTTGTCCAGATCCACCTCCAGGGTGCGTTCGTCCTGCATGCGGCCGTTGAACTCGGGCAGGTTCGGCACGGCGGAGCCCGGCGCCAGATCCAGCATGAAGGTCTCGCGGCCCAGCTTGCCCAGCAGCTTCTTCATGCTGGTGTTCTCGATGAGGCGCCCCTTGTCGATGATGCCGATGTTGCGACACAGCATCTCCGCCTCTTCCAGATAGTGGGTGGTGAGTATGATGGTGACGCCCTGCTCGTTGAGATCCTTGAGGAAATTCCACATGGAGCGACGGATCTCGATATCCACCCCGGCGGTCGGCTCGTCCAGGATCAGCAGCTTGGGCTCATGCATCAGGGCGCGGGCGATCATCAGCCGGCGCTTCATGCCGCCGGAGAGGGTGCGGGCCGGCATGTCGCGCTTGTCCCACAGGTCGAGCTGGCGCAGGTACTTCTCGGCGCGGATCTTGGCCTCGGCCCGCGGCACGCCATAGAAGCCGGCCTGATGGGTGACGATCTGGATCACCTTCTCGAACTGGCTGAAGTTGAACTCCTGCGGCACCAGCCCGAGCTGGGCCTTGGCCTCTTCCAGGTGGGTGTCGATGTCGTAGCCGAACACCTTCACCTTGCCGGCACTCTTGTTCACCAGCGAGCTGATGATGCCGATGGTGGTGGACTTGCCCGCCCCGTTGGGGCCGAGCAGGGCGAAGAAATCCCCCTGTTTGACAGTGAGATCAATGCCTTTAAGGGCTTCGACGCCCCCCTGATAGGTCTTCTTCAGGCCGCTGATTTCCAGTGCGTTCATTGCAACCCCTGTGATGGCTCATCCCATCTCGAGACAGAAAAGGCGGCCAAGGCCGCCTGCAGACAGAAAATGGCGCTCTGCCACCTTGCCCGTCATATTCCTGAACCTTGCTTACTCTTGCGGTATTACCTTGCCGATGAACGGCAGATTGCGGTACTTCTGGGCATAATCGATGCCGCAGCCCACCACGAATTCATCCGGAATGGAGAAACCGATCCAGTCCACCGGCACCTGTACTTCACGGCGGGACGGCTTGTCCAGCAGGGTGCAGATGGCCAGGGATTTCGGCTCGCGCAGGGAGAGGATCTCGCGCACCTTGTTGAGGGTGTAGCCGGTGTCGATGATGTCTTCGACGATCACCACGTCCTTCCCTTTGATGTCGTCATCCAGGTCTTTGAGGATGCGCACGTCACGGGTGCTGTGCATGCCGGAGCCATAGCTGGAGGCGGTCATAAAATCCAGGGTGATGGGCAGCTGGGTCTGGCGGCACAGGTCGGCCAGGAAGACGCAGGAGCCGCGCAGCAGGCCGATCATGACCACTTCATCAGAGCCCTGGTAACGGGCGGTGATCTCTTCACCCAATTTGGCGATCCGGGCGGCGACTTCAGCCTCGGAGATCATCACCTCGACAGTGTGTTTCATCACTTACTCCATAATGGCCAAAGCAAATTTGGCCGTTCATTAACGTCAAAACCGATGATTCTACCATTCAAGCCGGAGGGCGTCAGGCATACGTGATGCTTTTATCGGCTTATTTTAATTGATAGAGTTAGCAGGCCCTCGGGCATTATCGGTGACAATACTATAAACACCATAATCAATAACTATTAGATGAAAAAACTATGGAACCACGCGCAGAAATTAGACGTCGAACCCGGCTTTCGCCGGAGGCCCGACGCAATCAATTGATGGAATGTGCCATCGAGGTGTTCTCCCGTCGCGGCATCGGCCGTGCGGGTCACGCCGAAATCGCAGAACAGGCCAAGGTCTCGGTTGCTACCGTGTTCAACTATTTCAACACCCGTGAAGAGCTGGTGGATGAAGTGTTGGCCGAGATCGAACGTTTCGTGCATCAAATGCTGAAACAGGCCTACTCCGGCCAGGGCCCGGTCAGCGACAGCATTCGCCGCCACGTGAAGCTGTTTGTTGACGCCGCCTACGATCAGCCTGACCACGCCAGCATCTGGCTGGAGTGGAGCTCATCGGTGCGGGAAGAGGTCTGGCCCCGTTACGCCAAGCTGCTGGACAAGGCTCTGGAACGCATTGCACCTCACCTGCAACGCGCCATGGATGCCGGCGAGATCCAGAGTGTGCTGTCGGCGCAGGATCTGGCCCGCTCCCTGACCGGCTTCGGCTACGTCATGATGCAGATGATCAATCAGCCACAACGCCCGAGCCGGGAAGAGGTGACCGATTTTCTGTTCAAGTACGTAACCGCCCCCATCCAGGCAGCCTGATCCGCTCCAGCAAAAAAGCGGCGCCGAACTGTTCAGGTCGGCGCCGCTTTTGTTTGTCCGCTATTCGCTCATCTCACCCTTTGGCGTAGCCCCAGCGGCGGGTCAGCGCGTGCTCGATCCCCAGATGATCGAGGATCCGCGCCACCATGAAGTCCACCAGATCCGCGATGCTTTTCGGCTCATGATAAAAGCCCGGCGCCGCCGGCATGATGGTCACGCCAAGGCGGGCCAGTTTCAGCATGTTCTCCAGGTGGATCGCCGAGAAGGGGCTCTCGCGGGGCACCAGAATGAGCTGGCCACGCTCCTTGATCACCACGTCCGCCGCCCGCTCCAGCAGGTTGTCGGAGGTGCCGTTGGCAATGGCCGAGACGGTGCCCATGGAGCAGGGGCAGACCACCATCTGCTTGGGCGCCGCCGAGCCCGAAGCCACCGGCGAGAACCACTCCTCCTTGCCACAGGCGACGATCTGCCCCTCCTTGGCGCCATATTGGCGACAGAGGTAGGCAGAGAGCTCTTTTGGCGAGCCCGGCCACTCCTGCTGCTGCTCGGTCTTGAGCACCACACGAGCCGCCGAGGAGGCGAGCAGATAAACCCGATAGTCCGCCTGCACCAGGCATTCCAGCAGGCGCAGGGCATAGGGGGCGCCGGAGGCACCGGTCAGCGCCAGGGTGATCGCTTTGTTCATAGCTGGCCGTGATAGTCCTTGAGGCGGGCGATCAGCTTGTCATGAATGCCGCCGAAGCCGCCGTTGCTCATGATCAGAATATGATCGCCATCGCGGCACTCGGCCACCAGCCGGTTGATCAGGGTCTCCAGATCGTTGAACACCTTGGCCGGTCGGGTCATGTGGGCGGTCACCTCGCCGAGATCCCAGCCGATGTTGGGCGGCTGGAAGAAGAACACCTCGTCGGCGCCGTCGAAGCAGCCAGCCAGCTCTTCCTTGTGCACTCCCAGCTTCATGGTGTTGGAGCGGGGCTCCAGCACCGCCAGGATGCGGGCCTTGCCCACCTTGGCACGCAGGCCGCCGAGGGTGGTTTCAATGGCGGTGGGGTGGTGGGCGAAGTCGTCATAGATGCTGATGCCGGCCACTTCCCCCTTGAGCTCCATCCGCCGCTTGGGAGACTTGAACTGGCAGAGGGCCGCAATGCCGTGCTCCACCATGACACCGGCATGGCGGGCGGCGGCGATGGCCATCAGGCCGTTGTTGACGTTGTGCTCGCCGATGCACTCCCAGTGCACCTCGCCCTGCTTCACCCCATCCAGCCACACCTCGAAGGCAGAGCCGTCGTCGGCCAGCTTGACCGCCTTCCATTTTGCGTCGTCCTGACCCACCAGCTCCACTTCGCTCCAGCAGCCCATCTTGCGCACGGCGGCCAGGTTCTCGTCCCCCTTGGGGAAGAGCACTCGACCGTTGCTCGGCACGGTGCGCATCAGGTGGTGGAACTGGCGCTGGATGGCGGCCAGATCCGGGAAAATATCCGCGTGGTCGAATTCCAGGTTGTTCATCACCAAGGTACGCGGGTGGTAGTGGACGAACTTGGAGCGCTTGTCGAAGAAGGCGCAGTCATACTCGTCCGCCTCGATGACAAAGAAGGGGGCCGAGCCGAGACGGGCGGAGACCGGGAAGTTGCCGGGCACGCCGCCGATGAGGAAACCGGGCTCCAGCTTGGCGTATTCCAGTACCCAGGCCAGCATGCTGGCGGTGGTGGTCTTGCCGTGGGTGCCGGCGACGGCCAGCACCCAGCGATCCTGCAGCACGTGCTCCAGCAGCCACTGGGGGCCGGAGATGTAGGGCAGATTGCGGTCCAGCACATACTCCACACAGGGGTTGCCGCGGCTCATGGCGTTGCCGACTACCACCAGATCCGGCGCCGGATCGAGCTGGGAAGGATCGTAGCCTTCGGTCAGTTCGATGCCCTGTTGCTCGAGCTGGGTACTCATGGGGGGATAGACGTTGGCGTCAGAGCCGGTGACCCGATAACCAAGCTGTTTTGCCAACACCGCCAGACCACCCATGAAGGTGCCGCAGATCCCGAGAATGTGAATATGCATACCGCTTCCTTTCGCAGTAAAGGGAAGTGCGCATTCTAACAAGGTGACGGCAATTTGGCAGACCCAAGCTGCACGGTATCCACCAACTCTGTCGCAGTGGCCCTGAAATATGGTCATTTGACGCGACATCGCTATAATATCGGCCTGCAAACTTGACTCCAACACTCAAAGGAAACGTCATGAGCCTGAATCTGGTACCGGCTGGCAAGAGCCTGCCCGACGACATCTACGTCATCATCGAAATCCCGCAGAACGCCGACCCGATCAAATACGAAGTCGACAAGGACAGCGGTGCCATCTTCGTTGATCGCTTCATGTCTACCCCGATGTTCTATCCGTGCAACTACGGCTACGTGAACGCCACCCTGTCTCTGGATGGTGATCCGGTTGACGTGCTGGTTCCGACTCCCTACCCGCTGCTGGCCGGCTCCGTCATTCGCTGCCGCCCGGTTGGCGTGCTGAAGATGACCGACGAATCTGGCGAAGACGCCAAGATCGTGGCCGTTCCGCACTCCAAGCTGACCAAGCAGTACGACCACATCCAGGATGTGAACGATCTGCCCGAGCTGCTGCGCGCCCAGATCCAGCACTTCTTCGAGCGCTACAAAGAGCTGGAAGCGGGCAAGTGGGTCAAGGTTGAAGGCTGGGGCGACAAGGCCGCTGCCGAAGCAGAGATCAAGAGCTCTGCCGAGCGTTACGCTGCCAAGTAAGCGTAACCTTCGTGAAAAAGGCGCCTCAGGGCGCCTTTTTCGTGGGCTGTTGCTGGGGCTGACCCGGCGTCACACCGCTGGGATCCCCCTGTATATAGATGTCGCGTCCATCCTGCTGATAGGGCCGGTAGTAATTCCCCCCGCAGCGATAACTGCCACCAGCATCGCTCATCAGCTCGCAGTTCACCGGCAGCACCTCAAGCCACTTGATGGCCTGCTGAAAGCGCAGCCACTCCTGCCACTCATGTTCCTTCGCCAGCTTGTCGCGCAGGGCAAAGGTATCCGCGCTGGACATTCCCTGGTTGACGATGACAGGCCCCGCCGCGGCCGGCAACGTGGCCAACAGCAGCAACAAGGGTGTGATTCGCTTCATGACGGTTTCCTGCATGACTTATTTCCAGAATTAAATTAAAAGCCCGATCAATCTGTTATCAAAATCACAAATGCCAGACTCATCCAAAATCGGCCAGCTCACCTAGTTGTTTATTATCACCCCGAGCAGGATGCACATCATGAAACTGGCACAAGGTCTGTTGTTGAGTCTAGTGTTCGCGTCCATGGCCGGGGCCAACGAGGTCACCCTGAGCTGGCAGTGGCAATCGAGCGACGGTCAGCAGAAGCATCTGCAACTGAACGCGGACGAGCGAGTCATCGCCGCCAGTCGCCACGAGATGACCCTGCTCGATGCCTCCCTCAACTATCCGCTGGAGACCCTCTACTCCTACATCAGCCCGCGGCTCTACAACAGCATCAACCTCATCAACCAGACCAGCCCTGAGACCGCCACCAAGTTTCGCAATCTGGAGCAGGCCTTCACCCTGCACGACGACAGCATGGAGTCGACCCTGTTCTGGCAGGCCTATCAGCAATATCAGGACGACGCCTTCTATCAAATGCGGGTGGTGCCCTGCGTTCACCCCGCCAACCGCAAGCTGCCCTGCGTGCGCCCTAACTATTCCCAGCTGTTCTACCAGTTCAAGGGCGACCTGAGGCCCCTGGCGAAACAGTTCCTGGCCAAGGATCTCGCCACCAGTGTCGGCCTGCTGCAGGAGTGGCTGAGTGGCATTCCCACTCCGCCCGAACAGATGGACCACTTCGCTCCGCCGCTGCAGGCCTTGCAGAACAACAAGGCGGACAGCGACGAGAAGGCGCTGCTGATGGCAAGCCTCTTGGCCGAGCTGGCCCCCCAGTACATGCTCAGCATCATCTATCCGAACATCAGCATTGGCAGCGTCTCGCCAGCCTGGCTGGCCATCACCGCCGACAGCGGTTTGAAAGGGGATACAGTGGTGATCGGCAATCAGCGTCACATACTGCTGACCGGCTCGCCCCTGCTGGCCCAGCAGATGACCATGGCCAAGATCCCGCTGGTGAGCGAGCCGCTCTACTGAGGCCTATCCCCTTCCTCAAGTCTGGCTGCAGAGCGCGGCCAGACTCCTCAAACCAGTTGATAAGCAATTGATTTTTATCGACTGCGTGCCATCCTAGCCGCCTTTGTCCGCCAGCCCCGGTGCTGGCGGGCAGTCAAACGCCTCAATGCCGGTTCTTATTTAACACTTTTTAAACAGATCCGATCAGTTTAGGATGAGTTCGGCCCCATTCCCTCAATGCAAAAATCGTTATAACATAACAAAAGGAGTGTCATCAGGATGAAACATCTCGTACTTACTCTGGCGCTGCTGCCAACGCTGGCCCTGGCTCACAACATCAAGGAATCGGCCCAGGTTCCGCTGGTCAACATCGGCGACAAGGGTGAACTGGTTCTGAAAGAGAAAGAGATCGGCTATCAGCCCTGGCAAAGCAAGGTGCTGGCCGGCAAGGTCTTTCTGATCCAGCACATCGCCGGTCGTTCCAGCGCCAAGGAGCTCAACGCCCCCATGATCGAAGCGATCAAGGCGGCCAAGCTGCCCCACGACAAGTACCAGACCGTCACCATCATCAACAGCAATGACGCCATCTGGGGTACCTCCGGCTTTGTGAAGAGCAGTGCCGAAGACAGCAAGAAGGAATTCCCTTGGTCCGCCATGGTGCTGGATGCCAAGGGCATGGCCCGCAACGCCTGGGATCTGGCGCCGGAAAGCTCGGCCATCATCCTGCTGGACAAAGAGGGCAAGGTGCTGTTCGTCAAGGACGGTCAGCTCGATGCCAACAATATCGCTACCGTGATGGGGCTCATCCAGTCCCATCTCTAAGCCAGAGAAAAGGGGCGCTGATGGCGCCCCTTTGATAGGGGTCTATGGGTCGTACCAAGCTGAAAATCTGGTTGCTGCTGCTGGGCTGGTTGTGGCTGCAACCCGTGCTGGCACAACATCCGCTGGAAGCCGACCTGCCCGGCCACAACCACGCCTGCGTCCTCTGCGCCCTGCATCTGGATGGCAAGCTGGCACTCACCCCAACCCAGATCGTCCCCTCGTCACAGGTCGTCATCGGCAAGCTCCTTGACGCCGCCTTGCCCAAACCTCATGCCACCCCCTCAGGCCAGTGCCGCATTCGCGCACCGCCACCACTTCATCGCTTATCCGGCTAAATCCATTTTTCAATAAACTTTTCAAAGGATTAACGATGAAAGCAGTCACCCTGTTATTGGCGGCCGCCGCATTTGGCGTGCAGGCAAACCACGATGAACACGACAGTCACGGCCACGGAGCCCACGAACACGGCCACGGCCACCTCAACCTGGTGCTCGACGGCAACCAGCTGATGATCGAGCTGCAGGCCCCCGCCGCCGATCTGGTGGGCTTCGAGCACGCCGCCAAGAGCGATGACGAGAAAGCGCAATACGCCAAGGCCGTGGCCCAGCTCAAGCAACCCGATGCCCTGCTGCGCTTCGACCCGGCCGCCGGCTGCACGCTGACCCAGCAGGCGTTGCAGGCCGCCAAGGAAGATCACGACCATGACCATGACCATGACCATGACCATGACCATGACCATGACCACCAGAAGTCTGACGGCAAGCACGACGAACACCAGCACGACGATGCCGGTCACGCCGACATGGGTGCCATGTACACCTACACCTGCGCGGAGCCAGCCAAACTGACCGGGCTGGAAGCCACCCTGTTCAGCGTCTATCCGAGCCTGGAGAAGCTGAGCGTGCAGGGCATCCTGCCCAGCGGCCAGACCGCGGCCGAGCTGACCCCCTCCGCCAACAAACTGAGCTGGTAACGCCATGAAAAATGCCGTGGTTGAGATCCGCGATCTGGCCTTTGCCTGGCCGGGTCACGAGGTTGTACTCGATCTGCCCGCCCTCACCATCGGCGAGGGGGAACGGGTGTTCATCAAGGGACCGTCCGGTTCGGGCAAGTCGACCCTGCTCGGCCTGCTGGCCGGGATCCAGACCGCCAACCACGGCACCCTGGAGGTGCTGGGCCAACCGCTGGCCCGGCTCTCTGGCCGGGCCCGTGACCACTTCCGGGCGGCCAATCTGGGTTACATCTTCCAGCAGTTCAACCTGCTGCCGTTTTTATCCGTGCAGGACAACGTCACCAGCGCCCTCACCTTCTCCCTCGAGAAGCGGGCCCGGCTGCAAGGCAGCCCGGCCGAGGAGGCACGCCGCCTGCTGCGGGAATTGCAACTGCCCGAGGAGGCGCTGCACAGGCCCGTCCATGCCCTCAGCATCGGCCAGCAGCAACGGGTGGCCGCCGCCCGCGCGCTGATCGGCTCACCGCCGCTGGTGATCGCCGACGAGCCCACCTCGGCCCTCGATACCGACAACCGGGCCGCCTTCATCAAGCTGTTGTTCGAGGAGTGCGACAAGCAGGGCTCGACCCTGATCTTCGTCAGCCACGACCCCTACCTCGAACCGCTCTTTCCGCGGGTGGAAAACCTGCAACAACTGAACAGGAGGGCAACATGCTGAAACTCGCCCTGCAAAGCCTCTGGGCCCGCCGTCTCACCGCCGGGCTCACCCTGCTGGCCGTCGCCATCAGCGTCACCCTGCTGCTCGGGGTGGAGCGAGTGCGCAATCAGGCCCGCGAGAGCTTCGCCAACACGGTGTCGGGCACCGATCTCATCGTCGGCGCCCGCTCCGGCCAGGTGAACCTGCTGCTCTACTCGGTGTTTCGCATCGGCAATCCCACCAACAACGTGGGCTGGGACGCCTATCAGGCCATCAAGCAACAACCCGGCATCGCCTGGACCATCCCGCTTTCCCTTGGTGACTCCCACAAGGGGTTTCGAGTGCTTGGCACCAATGGCGACTACTTCACCCACCTCAAATATGGCCAGCAGCAGGCACTGGAGCTGCGGGAAGGGAGAGCGTTCGACACGCCGTTCGAGGCGGTGCTCGGCGCCCAGGTGGCCGAGAAGCTCGGCTATCACCTGGGGCAGTCCATCGTCATCGCCCACGGCGCCGGCAACACCTCGTTCAGCCAGCACGACAACCTGCCGTTCAAGGTGGTGGGGATCCTGGCACCGACCGGCACCCCCATCGATCGCACCATCCATGTGCCGCTGGCCGGTATCGAGGCGATCCACCTGGGCTGGGACACCGGCCGTCACAGCAAGAACGTGACCGCCGAGCAGGCACTGGCACAGGATCTCACCCCCAAGACCATCACCGCCTTCATGGTGGGACTCAGTAACCGGATCCTGGCGTTCCAGCTGCAGCGCAGCGTCAACACCTACCGGGGCGAGCCGCTGATGGCGATCCTGCCGGGGGCCGCCCTGCAGGAGCTGTGGAGCCTGATGAGCGTGGCGGAGACGGCGCTGTCGGTGATCGCCGGCTTCGTGGTGGTGGCAGGCCTCATCGGCATGCTGACCACCCTGCTGGCCGGCCTCAACGAGCGGCGCCGGGAGCTCGCCATCTTGCGCTCCCTCGGCGCCGGCCCCTCTCATCTGTTCCTGCTGCTGGCGCTGGAGGCGATGGCCCTCACCACCGCCGGCATCGCACTCGGGGTGGCCGCGCTCTACCTGGGCCAAGCCCTTGCCACCCCCTGGCTGCTCGGTCACTATGGCCTGCAATTGAGCCTGGGGCTGCCAAGCGCCCACGAGTGGCAACTGCTGGGGCTGGTCTGGCTGGCCGGCATGGTGATAGGCCTGTTGCCCGCCGCCCGCGCCTATCGCTACAGCCTGAGCGATGGCATGAGCATTCGCGTCTAGCCAGGCGCCCATAAAAAACGAGAAGGACAGATGATGAAGTGGAAAATCGTGGCGCTGCTGGCCGCCCTGCTGACGCTGCCGGCCATGGCCGCCGACTACAAGACCATCGACTGGGACGTGCTCATTCCGGAAGGTGAAAAACTGCTGCCCCCACCCCAGGTGAGCCACGATGGCAATCTTGCCTCCGTGCCCCAGCCGGTGGGCGGGGTCAACAAGAAGCTGGATAACCAAGAGGTGCGTATCCCGGGTTTCGTGGTACCGCTGGAGGGGGATGCCAAGAAGATCACCGCCTTCCTGCTGGTGCCCTACTTCGGCGCCTGCATCCATGTGCCGCCCCCGCCCACCAACCAGGTGGTCTATGTGAGCTACCCCAAGGGGGCGCCGGTGGACGACCTGTGGGACGCCATCTGGGTGAAGGGCAAGATGCGCACGGTCAGCTCCAGTCACGAGATGGCCACCGCCTCCTATTCGCTGGAGGCGGTCGAAGTCAGCGTCTACGAAGAGCAGTAACCAGGCACACACGGCCTCCCACGGGAGGCCGTTTTGTTATCCGCGACGGCAAGAACCCGGCCAGCCCCTGCCTGAGGGATTGCCCGCCATCCCGGTTGGAGTAACATTCAAGGCTAGACCTTGCGATCACGGAGCCAGCATGGCTGACCTGCCCCCGCCCAAGAAAGAGAGTTCCATCCTGAGCAGCCAGGAGCAGACCCTGCGCCTGGCCCGCAGCCGCGGCATCGACGGCATGCTCACCCGCAACAGCGACAGCACCTTCGAGCAGCGCGCCGCTTTTCGCCAACTGGCGGATCAGGCCGCCCGCCAGCGCAACCTGGAATCCATCATGGTGATGGCCTCCCGCCACTGCGAAGAGACCGCCGCCGGCGGCGAGATGGACAGCGACTGGCTGACCCACTTCCTGCAACTGGCGGAAGACATCAGCATGGTGCCCATGCAGCAGCTGTGGGGCCGCATCTTCGCCATCGAGATCGCTACCCCGGGCCGCTTCTCCATCCGAGCGCTCACCACCCTCAAGGAGATGACCCAGCGCGAGGCCCAGCTGTTCCAGCGCATCTGCTCCCTCTCCTGCCACTACGTGGGCAGCGACGAGCAGCGGCTGCTGCTGGGGCTACACAAGGGGGCCAGCCTGCTCAGCCGCGCCCGGGTGACCCGGCTCGGCCTTGGCAAGTACCGCATCCCCTACAACGCCCTGCTGCAGTTGTTCGAGCTCGGCCTGCTGCACCGCGGCGAGCTGGAATCCGGCCCGCTGCCCGCCGACGGGGTGGAGCTGGAGTTCGGCGATCAGCGCTGGCGCCTGCAGCGCAAGCAGACCAACATCACCCTGCTCTACTACCGGCTGACCCCGGTCGGCAACGAGCTCGCCCAGCTGCTGCAGGAGCCGCCGCTGGAGGAGTACCTGCAGGATCTGAAAACCGTGCTGGTGCAGGGGCTGCAGATCGAGACCATGATGCTGACCCCGCCCGCCGGGCCTGAGCCGGCCCCGGCCGAACCGACCCCCTGATCCTCCGGAGCCCGTCAGGGCTCCGCTGTTTTGCGCCTACCGCCGCCGCTCGCGAAATGGCGCCACCGTTGCCAAAACGGTTCTTGAAATGCAAATCCCCCCCCTCTGACTCGCCAGCCCCACGCCCGCAGATCCGCTCACAACCGGCCATCACCCCCCGCCGTACCGCATGAGTGCCGCATGATCGACGATTTTCGCCCCCTCTGGTGCAGCCCTTGCATTGGTGATGACTCCTTCCCCACAACCCGGTTTCGGAGCACACCATGAGAGTCAATCAGCCTGTCACCCAGCATGAGCGTCGCTATCCCGAACACCAGCACCTCATCTCCACCACGGATCTGGAGAGCCGTATCACCTATGCCAACGAGGAGTTCTGCCAGATCGCCGGCTTCACGCTGGAGGAGCTGCAGGGGGAGCACCACAACCTGGTGCGCCACCCGGACATGCCCAAGCAGGCCTTCGCCGACCTCTGGCACCATATCCGGGCCGGCAAGAGCTGGATGGGGCCGGTGAAGAATCGCTGCAAGAACGGCGATCACTACTGGGTCAGCGCCTTCGTCACGCCGATCAAGGATGCCCACGGCAAGGTGGTGGAGTATCAATCGGTGCGTACCGCCCCCAGCGAGGAGATCAAGCAGCGGGCCGAGCGCATCTATGCCGGGCTGCGCGCCGACAAGGCGCCGCTGGCGCTCAGGCTGCCGGCCTTCTCCCACACGCAGGCAATCACCCTCTGCCTGCTGCCGAGCCTGGTGGCCATGATGGCGCTGGGGTATGAGCAGGCCTCCGGCTGGCTGCTGGCCCTTGCCGTGCTGCCTTTGCTGCTGGCGGCCATGATCACCCAGGCCCTGAGCCGTCGCCTCGGCAAGCTCGACAAGCTGGCCCGCAGCCGCTTCGACAACCCGCTGATGCAGCTGCTCTACACCAACAAGGTCGACAACATCGCTGCCATCGAGCTCGCCATGCTGATGAATCAAGCCGAGTTCAACGCCGTGCTGGCGCGCACCCAGCAGACCTGCAGCCGGATCCTGCACTCGGCGGAGGGCGATCTGCGCAATGCCGAATCCATCACCAGCAACCTGCAACAACAACAGGCCGAGACCAATCAGGTTGCCACCGCCATCACCCAGATGGCCGAGTCGATCCGCGAGGTGTCCCACAGCTCCACCGCCGCCTCCGACCTGCTGGATGAAACCGCCGACCTGTTCCGGGAAGGCAACCGCAGCGTGCAGGAGACCATAGGGGCGGTCGAGGGGATGCACGGCGAGATCGCCACCTCCAAGACGGTGATCCACACCCTGGCGACCCAATGCCGGGATATCGACGGCATCCTGGATGTCATCAACAGCATCGCCAACCAGACCAACCTGCTGGCCCTCAATGCGGCCATCGAGGCGGCCCGTGCCGGTGAGGCGGGCCGTGGTTTCTCGGTGGTGGCAGACGAGATCAGATCCCTGGCCATCAAGACCCAGTCCTCCACCGGCGAGATCCAGAAGATGATCAACCTGCTGCAAACCAGCGCGGCCAACGCCGAGCAGGCGATGGAAAAGGGGGGGGATCTCTCCGCCAGCTGCCAGCAGAAGGCCTCCGCTACCGGCACCATACTGCAGCAGATCAACAGCATGTTGCAGCAGGTCGCCTCTGGCAGCAGCCAGATAGCCCAGGCCGTGCAGGAGCAGTCTCAGGTCACTGCCGACATCGATCGCAACGTGCTCAGCATCAAGACCCTGGCCGATGACTCAAGCCAAGGTAGTCAGCATGCCGTCCACGGCATCAACCAGCTGGTGCGGCAACTGAGTGACCTGGATCGGCTGGTACGCCAGTTCCAGCAACAACCCGCCTCTCCACCACTCGCCAATCCCAGCCCTGCCGGCCAGGTGGTGCTGGCCCGCTGATCCCGAGACCGTGCGCTAACAACAAAAAAGGCCCCTGTCGTCACCGACAGCGGGCCCATTTATCTCTGGTGGGAAACGCGGATCTGAGCGGGCTGGGATGCACATGCCATCACTGGCCCGGCCTTGATGCCATTACCTTGGCTTCAGCTCAGCAACTCACTCAACAGAGTAACGCCCCCCAGTTCATTCCCCCGTCCAAATGCGCAGCGAGCATTGAGAAAGTACGGACGCTGAGATACCCCTATCGCCCGCCCCCCCATGGCAGCTCAATTTATTGATCTTGCCCGAGAAATCACTCACTCCCCCTTCCCTAACCAGCTCCGTTCGGTAACATGGCCATCAGATCCCCTCTTGTCGGAGTCAGCCATGGACCAGACCGGAGCCACACCGCAGGGAAAAGCAGCAAGCTGGAGGCTGAAATTCAGGGGCGGTAGCTTTGTCTGATGACAAGTAAGCAATCACTACATGCTTTACGTTACTCAGAAGGGTGACAATTAAGATTTGATTGACTTTTTTTCACTGTACACATTGTGGATAACAAATCATAGCTCTCGCGAATGCATTCATACACCATGAGTTAGTGGATACTCTAAAGTTATTTTTTCATGACGATTAGAAGAGAGCAGTCTTATATTCATGGCTCGATTATCTGATTAGCACTGTCTTTTAACCTAATCACTACCTTGCGAAAAATATAAAATCACAGGAGTTTATTTAAAATAATGGACCTATCTATCAAAAGAAGGATACTAAATCAAATTTTCAAGGTTGAAATTGATATTAAATCAGCAAGTGAAAATGATGCTTCCTTTACTCTTGATTATGAAGATGGAAGATATCGTCAAAACGAGTTGGTTGGTCTTATTCGAGATGCAGTTCCATTTTTTGCGCTAACAGAAGATGAAATTGCAACAATAGATAGATCAGATTGGAATAAAAGCAGCTTCACTCGAATATCTGATGCAAATAGAAAATCTAAAGGGGATTATGGTGAGCTGTTACTATTTTTGATCCTAAGTATTTTTTATGACATTCCCAAATTCGTAACAAAAGCCAGATTAAGATCAACGACTAGAGAACAGATTAAAGGTTTTGATTGTGCACACTTCTCTATTAGCAACGACAAAGTCACACTATGGCTTGGCGAAGCCAAATTTCATCAAAATATTAGTGGTGCAATCAATTCAGCGTTCACATCACTAGAAGAACACTTAACCGACTCAGAAAGAATAAAGTCTGAACTGAGGTTACTTGGTGGTGAAATAGAGCTAAATAAAAGACTTGATACTGAAAAGTATGAACTACTTAAAAGCTATGTTACCGGTGGAAAGTCATTAGATAAAGTTGATATCGCGGTTCCTGTTTTGTGTACATATGATAGCAAGTGCATAAAAGAATTCTCTAACAATATAAATAGTGATATTGAGTCTGACGAATTCAAATATAAAATAGGCATCGAACTAGAAGAAAACTTCCAGAAAATTTATAAAAAAACCTGGCCAACCAAGAAAAATATTAAAATTGTGTTTTTTATTGTACCCTTGGAATCTGTTTCAGATCTAAAGGAAAACATTGAGCTTGTTGAAAATGCCATGAAATTTTGATTGGAGTTAATATATGAACCAGCAAATAGCCACTGGCATTGAAAAAATAAAACGCAAGAGTGACGTTAGTATTGACGCTCTCGAAAAATTGTTAATTGATGTATATCGCCAACTTGATTCAAAAATCGAACAAGATTACAATCAATGTCTTTCAGCCATATGTCATATAGCAAATTATAATTCAAGTGACAGAATGGTGCAGCAACTTTTACATGACTGCATAGTTAAATCTAGAGTTTTTCTCTACGACAACCTTTTGAAAAAAAACAACGCAAACTATCTTCCTGATATTTCACCACAAGATAATATTTTAAGAAATTTTTATACCAGTCAAAAAACTAACACAACATTAACCAAGCTTCAAAAAGAAATTTTTGACGCATTTCAAAAAAATAGACGACTTGTAGTAAGCGCCCCAACATCTTTCGGAAAAACACGTATTGTAAGAGAGATAATACTACACAATAATTATAAAAACATAGCATTTATAATGCCGACAGTTTCACTACTCTCTGAACAATATCAAGAACTAAGAAAAAGCGTTGAAGGATATACAATTTCAAAATCCTCAAGAGTTAAAATTGATGAGCATAAAAGCTATATCTTAGTTTTAACGCCAGAGAGAATGTCAGCATTTCTTGAAGAAAACCCTGATTTTAAAATAGACTTTTTTATAATGGATGAGATATATAAGGTAGATTATAAACTTGACGATGATAGGTTTAGAATTTTTTCAGACATTCTTTATCGTTTAGCTAAAACAGACTCGGATTTCTACCTTGCAGGCCCATATATATCTAATTTTAGTAAAAGCTTCAGAGATAAATTTAACGTAGAGTTAAAAAAATACTCTACCGAGATAGTTCAAAAAGATTACTATGCCCTAGATAATAATAAAAACAAGGGGGTGCATTCTGTAGAAAATAGTTTTATTCGAATTATTGGAGATAAGTTTAAGAACTTACTTAGACTGGTGACGGAAGAGTCTATTGACGGTAAGTTTTTGATATACAGATATCAGAAGCATCTCGTAGAGGAGATCGCTATAAAATTTTTAGGGACATCGCCAGTAAAACCACATAACCAAAAGCTCATTGATTATCTTTCAAACTCAGTATCTCCCAACTGGGACTTAATTTCTTGTATAAAGCGAGGTATAGCATTTCATCATGGTGCAATGCCACGACATATCCAAGACCTAATAATTGATGAATTCAATGACAATAGTGAATATGGATTAAATTACCTGTTCTGTACTACATCACTTACGGAGGGCATTAATTCAGCAGCAAAAAATGTCGTCATTTACGATAAGAAGATTGGCTCAGGCGATCCATTAAATACATTAGACAGAAAAAATATCGAAGGCCGAGCTGGACGATTTATGCAACACTTTATAGGTCGCGTATTTCATCTCGAAACTCAAGATGATGATGATGGAGAAACATCAGTTGAAATAGAGTATCTTGACAATTCAAATGCCGCATTGGAAACTTTAATTCAACTAGAACAAGATGATGTACCACCAAGTAAGATAGATAAATTAGATTTTTATAACCACTCTCTTTCTGAGCTTCATATTGACCCACTAATAATAAAGGAAAATAGGTTTGTAAAAATCGATGGACAAATAAAATTAATTCAACATTTAAGAGAAGTGAATAATCTGGATAACTATTTTTTCAAAGAAAAAATACCAACAAAAATCTGCCTGGGCAATATTTTATTTTGTTGTTATGAATTCTTATTCACAGATCGCGACAAGGGAAGAAACTTCAACAATGATATTGGCAAGTCAATATTAGTCAACCTAACTAAGTATTATATATATCGTTCGCCGTCGTTTAAAGAATTATTAACTTCAGATACAGTACAGAAAGCCAGAAACAACGACAACTCTCGCATAAGATATGTGTTTGACTTAATGTCTAAGTACTTTGAATTCGCATGGCCAAAATATCTTAAAACATTCTCCAATATTTATAATTTCGTGGCATCTGAGAAAAACCAACCTTTGATCTCCCTTGATATGGTAATCGCAAAACTGGAGTATGGAACTACTGAAAACCATGAGATAATTCTTAGGGACTCAGGTCTACCAAATGAGATAGTAAAGAAATTATCACACTACTTTAGGGGTTGTGAAACATACGAGGATGTATACAACATAAGTCGTTCAAAAAACAATGAAATAAAAATGCTCATACACCCTATAGAAAGTAAAATATTAGATAAATACATATAAGGAATAAACACATACTACAGTTATCACCAACATCATTCTTTTATATTTAAACTTAATAAAATTCAGTGCGAGAGTCTCTATGCCAGAGAATATAAACAAAACAGATCAGAAGTTCACACAGAATAATTTCTATACTCAAGAGAACTACCACTTTACGCAAGGAACATTTTCTTCAAATGGCTCAACTGACACAGATGCACTAAAGAGCCTTTATAAAATAGCCTTAGAAACCAGAAACTTTGAAATATCTCAATTAGTACAAAGAAACAACTTCTTCATGATTTTTCAAGGTGTTGCTTTTGCTGGTCTAGCACAATCAGCACACTCAAAACCTATTGTTAGTTTTATGCTTTGTTTAGCGGGGTTGCTTGTTTCGCTTTACCAAACAGGAATGGCTAGCGGTGCTAAGTTTTGGCAAGAATACTGGGAGTCAACGTTATCACGCATAGAGAAAAGTATGCTTAGTCACATTGTAAGATCAGATAACGAACGTAGACTATTACTTTCCCTTTTTCATGATGATCATGCACGTTATGGACAAATTGTCGAAAACAAATTGCGCTGTAAAGGCACCTCATTTACTGGCAAGCTAATTATGAAACGATATTCGGTAAGTAAAATACCGATATTGGTTGGAGTGTCCTTGTCTTGCATTTGGTTTGTCTTACTAATTTCAACCTTTCGGTCATATCCACCGCTTAGTATTCCTTCATTCATCACTGGATTCTAAACAAAAATATAATGAAAATGCATCGAAGCGATACGTAACGGCTAGAAGAACTGCGACGCTATAACTATGAATGACTACAATAATAAATTTTGTAGAAAAACAATTAAGAAGGGGGGGGAAATGCCCCCCCCCCCTTAGTTTTATCAATATTCAGTCCAGATAATCAACCTCAGTCGATCAATCCCCGCCGCCTTAGAGCAGTAAGCAACTCCTCCACCAGCGCTTCCACCGGCTTGCCGGCGTTGAGCAGGTGGATTTCCGGCTGCTCAGGGGCCTCGTAAGCGGAGTCGATACCGGTGAAGTTGCGAATTTCCCCGGCTCGCGCCTTCTTGTAGAGCCCCTTGGGATCGCGCTCTTCACAGACGGCCAGCGGCGCATCGACGAACACTTCGACAAACTCCCCTTCACCCACGAGATTGCGCACCAGCTCCCGCTCGGCACGGAACGGCGAGATAAAGGCGGTGAGCACGATAAGTCCCGCATCCACCATCAGTTTCGCAACCTCGCCGACCCGGCGGATATTCTCCTGACGGGCGGCGTCATCGAAGCCGAGATCACCACAGAGGCCGTGGCGCACATTGTCCCCATCCAGCAGATAGGTATGCTTGCCTTGCGCGGCCAGCGCCTGCTCCAGCGCCCCCGCCAGAGTGGATTTGCCCGCCCCGGAGAGCCCGGTGAACCAGATCACCAGCGGCTTCTGTCCCTTCTGCTCGGCCCTACGCTCTTTGCCCACGGCATGGGCATGCCACACGATATTGCTCATTCACACTCCTTGCTTGGCGCGCGCGCCTCAATGCTGAAACGGTCTGGCTCCCTGGAGCTCAGCCTCTGGCCACTCGCCACTGACGGGTGCCATGGTCATCGTGTATTCCTACTTCCCTGCAAAGCCCAGTTGCACCGCCTTAAAACGGGAACAACAGGGGCACCATGACGATCACCCCGATGCTGTAGGCCAGGGAGACCGGCAGGGCCAGCTTGAGGTAGTCCGGCATCTTGTAGTTGCCCGCGGCATAGACCATCAAATTGGTCTGGTAGCCGTAGGGCAGGATAAAGCTGGAGCTCGCCCCGAACAGCACCGCCAGAATGAACGGCATGGTCGAAACATCCATGCTGAGCGCCAGCTGGTAACCCATGGGGAAGGCCAGCGCCGCAGCGGCGTTGTTGCTCATCAGCTCGGTCAGCACCAGGGTAAACAGGTAGATGCCGATAAAGGCGATGATGGGGCTAGCGCCGTTGAACTCCCCCATCAGCCAGTCGGCGATGAGCTTGGCCAGCCCGCTCTGCTCCAGCTGATCGGCGATGGCCAGCGCCCCGCCCACCACCAGCCAGATATCCAGCGGAAAGCGGCGGCGGATCTCGTCCAGGGTCAGGATGCGGGAGAACAGCAGCACCACCAGCATCACCAGCAGCCCCTTGAACAGCGGCACCAGATCGAGCACCGACAGGGTCAGCACCCCGAGGAACCCCGCCACCACGGCGGCGCTGCGCGTGGCATCGAGCCGGGTGGAGGCCTCCAGCCCGCTCACCACCACGAACTCGCGGGAGAGGGACTTGTTGCCCGCAAACTTGGGGCCGGGGGCCAGCAGCAATGTGTCCCCTGCGTGCAGTTCAATCTGGCCGAGGCCGCCGGTGAGCTGGGTCTCGCCCCGGCGCACCGCCAGTACCACCGCATCGAAGTGGGTGCGAAACTCGGCGTCCTTGATGGTCTGGCCCACCAGGCGCGAGCTGTGGCTGACGATCACCTCCACCAGGTGCTGGCCGTTGAGCCGGTGCTGGCCGTAGAGATCCAGCCCCTTGAGCTCCTGCAACACGCCGACGCTCTCCACGTCGCCGCAAAACAGCAGCATGTCTCCCTCGTGCAGCTCGTGTTCCGGCTGCACCGGGCAGATCACCTGGTTGCCACGAATGATCTCGGCAAGATAGAGGCTTTTCAGGCTGCGCAGGCCGTTCTCCTTGACGCTGCGCCCGGCCATGGGCGAGCCGGGTCCTACCTTGGCCTCGAGAAAGTAGCCGGATTCCCGGCTCATCTCGGTATCCTGCTCCGGCAGGTGGCGGGCAAACAGCAGCACGGCGATGAGGCCGGTCAGCAGGGTCCCCGCCCCCACCATAAAGAAGTCGAACATGCCGAGCGGCTTGGCCCCCATCTTGATGAGGAAGCTGTTGACGATGAGGTTGGTGGAGGTGCCGATCAGGGTCAGCACGCCGCCAAAGGTCGCCGCGAAGCACATGGGCAACAGCAGCCGGGAGGGCGCATGGTTGGGGTTGCGTTTGACCGCCCCCAGCATGGAGGCCACCACGGCGGTGTTGTTGACGAACGCCGACAGGAAGGCGGTGGAGAACCACACCTTCACCAGCACCTTGTTGAAGGAGCCGGTGCCCACCAGGTTGGCGAACCAGCTCATGACCCGGGTCTTTTCCACCGCCAGGGAGACCAGCAGCAACAGCACCAGGGTCAGCAGGGCGCTGTTGGTGTAGCCCGCCACCACGGCGTTGATGTCCGCCAGGCCGCTCAGGTAGGTGATGAGCACGGCGCCCGAGAAGAGCAGCGCCGGCCGGAGTTTGCCCTGGATCAGCAGGGCGACGAGGGCAGCCAGCAGACCCAGCACCAGGGATTGTTGCCAGGTCATGGGCTTACTCCTTGCCGGAATCGTTGCTGATGGTCAGCGCCTGCCAGTGGGGGAAGTGCTTGCGCACCAGGGCGTTGAGCTCGACTTCGAACTCGCTGTATTGCCCTGCCACAACCTTGGTCGCCAGCCCTTCCACTATCATGCCCGCGCCCACGGTGACATTGGTCAGCCGGTCGATCAGGATGAAGCTGCCGGTATCGCGGATCTCCTGATACGGGTCGAACGCCACCGGGTCGGTCAGGCTCAGCTCGCACAGGCCGATCTCGTTGAGCTTGAGTTCGCTCGCATCCAGCTGGTCCAGCTTGTTGATCTCGATGCGGTGGCGGATGGCCTCCACCTGGCCGCGACTCTTCTTGGTGGCCAGCTTGACGTCATAGACCCGGCCCGGTTGCAGGGACTCCTCCCCCATCCAGACGATGTGAGCCAGCACGTTCTGGGTCACCTGGGGCTTTTTCGCCGCATCCACCAGCAGGTCGCCCCGGCTGATGTCGATCTCGTCCGCGAAGGTGACCGTGATGGCCTGACCCGGCAGGGCGTACTCCAGATCCCCGTCGAAGGTGACGATGCGAGTCACAGTGCTCTCTTTGCCGGACGGCAGCACCGCCAGCTTGTCGCCCACCCGCAGGATGCCGGAGGCCAGCGTGCCTGCGAAGCCGCGAAAATCGAGGTTCGGGCGGTTCACGTACTGCACCGGCAGCCGCACCGGATGGCGCTCCAGCTCGCGTTCCACCTCGGCGGTTTCAAGCAGGGAGAGCAGGGTTTCGCCTTCGTACCAGGCCAGCTTGTCGCTTGGGTTCACCACGTTGTCACCGTCCAGCGCCGAGACCGGCACGATGTGGATGGTGTCGACGCTGAGCTTCTTGGCGAATTCGCGGTAATCGGCACTGATGCGCTCGAACACCTCCTGGCTGAACTCCACCAGGTCCATCTTGTTGACCGCTACCACGAACTGCTTGATGCCGAGCAGGCTCGCGATAAAGCTGTGGCGACGGGTCTGATCCAGCACACCCTTGCGGGCGTCGATCAATATGATGGCCAGATCGCAGGTGGAGGCGCCGGTGGCCATGTTGCGGGTGTACTGCTCATGGCCCGGAGTGTCCGAGATGATAAATTTGCGCTTGGCGGTGGAGAAATAGCGGTAGGCCACGTCGATGGTGATGCCCTGCTCGCGCTCCGCCTGCAGGCCGTCCACCAGCAGCGCCAGATCCAGCTTCTCGCCGGTGGTGCCGAGCTTCTGGCTGTCGGACTCCAGCGCTTTGAGCTGATCTTCATAGATCTGCTGGGAGTCGTGCAGCAGGCGGCCGATGAGGGTGCTCTTGCCGTCGTCCACGCTGCCGCAGGTGAGAAAGCGCAGCAGGCTCTTGTGTTGCTGGGCGTGCAGGTAGGCTTCAATGCCCTGTTCGCTGATGGCGGTCTGAATGTGGTTGTTCATGTTGCGATTCCTTAGAACATTTTTTTAGAAATAGCCCTGACGCTTCTTCTGCTCCATGGAGCCGGCCTGATCGTGGTCGATGAGCCGCCCCTGCCGCTCGCTCGAGGTGGTGATCAGCATCTCTTCGATGATCTCCGGCAGGGTGGTGGCAGCGGATTCGATGGCCCCGGTCAGCGGGTAGCAGCCGAGGGTGCGGAAGCGCACCAGCTCCTGCTTCACTTCGTCTTCCGGGCCGATGGGCATGCGATCGTCATCCACCATGATCTTGATGCCATTGCGCTCCACCACCGGGCGATGGGCGGCGAAATAGAGCGGCACTATGTCGATGTTCTCGAGATAGATGTATTGCCAGATATCCAGCTCGGTCCAGTTGGAGAGCGGGAAGACCCGGATGCTCTCACCCTTGTTGACCTGGCTGTTGTAGACGCGCCACAGCTCCGGGCGCTGGTTCTTGGGATCCCAGCGGTGGGACTTGTCGCGGAAGGAGTAGACCCGCTCCTTGGCACGGGATTTCTCCTCGTCGCGGCGGGCCCCACCGAAGGCGGCGTCGAAGCCGTATTTGTTGAGCGCCTGCTTGAGCCCCTCGGTCTTCATGATGTCGGTGTGCTTGCCGCTGCCGTGCACGAAGGGGTTGATGCCCATGGCGAGGCCGTCCGGGTTCTTGTGGACGATGAGATCCAGCCCGTACTTTTTGGCGGTCTCGTCGCGGAACTTGATCATCTCCTTGAACTTCCAGTCGGTGTCGACATGCAGCAAGGGGAAGGGGATCTTGCCCGGATAGAAGGCCTTGCGGGCCAGGTGCAGCATGACGGAGGAGTCCTTGCCGATGGAGTACATCATCACCGGGTTTTCAAATTCGGCAGCCACCTCGCGGATGATATGGATGCTCTCGGCTTCCAGCTGCTGCAAATGGGTCAATCTTTCACGGTCCATGTCTGGGTCCTCGGTTCATTGCTGACGCGCCTGGTCGGTGCGCGGTCTTGGTTCAGGTCGGTGCCGCCATGGCAACACCGTCAAATCGATTTGTGTCTTGGCCTCAGGCCAGGCTCACCAGTTTGAGCTCGTGGCCGCTGTCGGCCCCCTGCCCCTGCGCCGTCTCGCCAAACCAGGCCAGCTGTTTGCGCAGGGCAACCACCTCGCCGATGACGATAAGGGAGGGGCTCACCGCCTGGGCGGCCAGTTCGGCCAGCTCAACCAAGGTGCCGGTCAGCACGCGCTGCCGCGCCGTGGTGCCGCGTTCGATGATGGCGATGGGGGTGGCGCTGCTGCGGCCATGGTTCACCAGCTGCTGCTGGATATGCTCGGAGCGCATCAGCCCCATGTAGATAACCAGGGTCTGGCTGGTGGCGGCGAGCTGCTGCCAGTCGGGCTCCTTGCCCTCTTTCTGACAGTGGCCGGTAATGAAGACGGCGCTCTGGGCATGGTCGCGGTGAGTCAGCGGAATGCCGGCATAGGCAGTGGCGCCGGCAGCGGCCGTGATGCCGGGCACCACCGAGAAGGGGATGCCCTCCTCGGCCAGCACTTCCAGCTCTTCGCCGCCACGGCCGAACATGAAGGGATCGCCCCCCTTGAGCCGCACCACCCGGTTGCCCGCCCTGGCGTATTCCACCAGCAGGCGATTGGTCTCCTCCTGCGGCACGCTGTGAGCGCCGGCCTTCTTGCCGACCGACACCAAAGTGGCATCGCGGCGCACCAGGTCCAGGATCTCGGGCGAGACCAGCTGGTCATAGAGCACCACTTCGGCCTGCTGAATTTGTTGCAGCGCCTTGAGGGTCAACAGGCCCGGATCGCCGGGGCCCGCTCCTACCAACACCACCTCGCCCACCTCGGTCTGGGCCTTGTCCAGACCCTCGTTCAGCCACTGCTCGGCCCCCTGCCAATCGGCTTTCTCAATCAAACCGGCCAGGGTGTTGGAGGCAAAGGCGCGCTCCCAGAAGCGGCGACGGTCGGAAATTGAGGAGAGCACCCGCTTGGCCCGGTCGCGTACCCGACCCGAGAGTTCGGCCAGGCCGCCGAGGTGGCGCGGCAGCAGGCTCTCAAGCCGCTCGCGCAGCAGACGCACCAGCACAGGCGCCTTGCCGCCGCTGGACACAGCCACCATGATGGGGCTGCGATCGATGATGGAGGGGAAGATAAAGCTGGAGCGCTTGGGGTCGTCCACCACGTTGACGAACAGACCGAGCTGGTTGGCGCTCTGATAGACCAGGGCGTTCACCTCGAGGTCGTCGGTGGCGGCCACCACCAGGATCTGGCCGGCCAGATGGGCAGGTAAGAAGCGCTCCGCCAGATGAGTGAAGCGACCGGCAAATTCATGGAAGTCGGGTTCCAGCTCGGGGGAGACCAGGGTCAGCCTGGCACCGGCCGCCAACAGCAGGCGCGCCTTGCGCAGGGCCACTTCGCCCCCTCCCACCAACAGCACCGGGCGACCGTCCAACTTGGCAAACATCGGCAAATAATCCATTTCGGCCCATCCCTCGGAACACGACTAATATGGGGCGACTATAGGCAGGGCTGCTTATCCCTCAAAATAATAAAAAATGCTTTTTAATGCATTTTAGTAATTAACAAAGCCGTATGATGACAAAGGCGCTTGTGGTGCCGCACGCAAGGCCATAGGCTAGTGAAAGTGTTTCATAAGGAGCTAAATGATGAATGAGTCATTGATTGTGCTGGGGATCTTTGTGTTTCTGGTACTTCTCACCCTGAGCGCCGGTATCAAGATAGTGCCGCAGGGTTACAACTGGACCGTGGAGCGCTTCGGCCGCTACACCCGCACCCTCTCCCCCGGCCTCAACCTGCTGATCCCCTACATAGATCGCATCGGCCACAAGATCATCATGATGGAGCAGGTGCTGGACATCCCGGCGCAAGAGGTGATCTCCCGCGACAACGCCAACGTCACCATAGACGCCATCAGCTTCGTGCAGGTGGTGGATGCCCGCAAGGCAGGCTACGAGGTCAACGATCTCACCAGCGCCATCCGCAACCTGACCATGACCAATATGCGGACCGTGCTGGGCGCCATGGAGCTGGACGAGATGCTCTCCCAGCGCGACACCATCAACGAGAAGCTGCTGCGCACCATGGATGCGGCCACCGCCCCCTGGGGCATCAAGGTGACCCGGATCGAGATCAAGGATGTACGTCCGCCGCTGGCGCTGGTCGAAGCCATGAACGCCCAGATGAAGGCCGAGCGCCAGAAACGGGCCGAGGTGCTGGAAGCCGAAGGGGTGCGCCAGTCCAAGATCCTGAAAGCGGAAGGTGAGAAGCAGTCCCAGATCCTCAAGGCCGAGGGTGAGCGTCAAGCCGCCTTCCTCGCCGCCGAGGCGCGGGAGCGGGCCGCCGAAGCGGAAGCCAAGGCGACCCACATGGTGTCAAAAGCCATCGCCGAAGGGGATCTGCAGGCCATCAACTACTTCGTGGCCCAGAAATACACAGAGGCGCTGGCCCGCATCGGTGAAGGCCCCAACAGCAAGGTGGTGATGATGCCGCTGGAGGCGGGCAGCCTGATCGGCGCCGTGGCCGGCATGGCCGAGCTGTTCAAGGATGGCAAGGGCGGCAAATCATGACAGCCCTGTTCGAGGGGCTGACCCACTGGCACTGGCTGGGGCTCGGCTTCGTGCTGCTGGCCATCGAGGTGCTGGGCTCGGTGGGCTTTCTGCTCTGGACCGGCATCGCCGCGCTGGAGGTGGGCCTGCTGCTGCTGGTCTGGCCCTTCGGCTGGCAGGCCCAGCTGCTGCTGTTCGCCCTGCAATCCCTGCTCACCACCTGGGCCTGGTGGCGCTGGCAGCACCGCCAGGATCGATCGGAGCAGGATGCCGCCGCCCCCATCAACGAGCGGATGCAGGGGTATCTGGGGCGCGAGCTGGTGCTGCTGGATGACGTGACTCAGGGGATGAGCCGGGTACACCTGGACGACACCGCCTGGACGGTGCGCTGCAGCCAGCCACTGCTCGCCGGCAGCAAGGTGCGGGTGACGGGGCATGACTCCCATATCCTGCTGGTAGAGCCGCTGCCCTGACACGAGGGCAGGCGCCTGTGACCAAAAACAGCAAAGGGCTCCGCGGAGCCCTTTTTCATTCTCTTGCAATCCGTACCGGCGGGTTAGAAGGCGTCGCTGTCAAGGGCTGCGCGCAGCAGATCCTTCCAGCTGATGATGCCGACCAGGGCGCCGTTTTCCAGCACCGGCAGACAGGAGACGTTCTTCTCCAGCATCAGCTTGACCCCCTCCCGCACCGTGAGCTGGGGGGCGATGGTGATGGGGTGACGGCTCATGATCTGGTGAGCGCGCCGGTTGAGGGTCTCGGTGTCGCGGCTCATCTCGGCCTCGGAGTCGAGATAGGGGCTGATGGCGCGAAACAGGTCGCGATCGGAGATGACTCCTACCAGTTCCTCTTCTTCCAGCACCAGCAGATGGCGAAAGTGGGCCTGCTCGAAGATCTCCTTGATGACGCTCAACCTGTCGTCCATGGATACGGTGGCGACCCGGGTCGTCATGATGTCCCTGATATGCAGCATGCTAGCCTCCACCGTCATACTGTTTGATAGTTCTGTTATGACATGTTTTTGTGGTGCCAGCCAGTAGCAGGCCCGTACCTAAAGTGCAAACCGGCGCCATTTCACGTAAGATCCGCGCCAGTTTTTCTCCTTCATTTGAGCCAAGCAGACCAATCCATGATAGTTGCCAGTCAAATCGAACTGATCCGCGGCGGCCGCAAGCTGCTGGACAACGCATCCGCCACCATTCACCCCGGCCACAAGGTGGGTCTGGTGGGCAAGAACGGCTGTGGCAAGTCCACCTTTTTTGCACTGGTACGGGGCGAGCTGGCCATCGACAGCGGCAGCTTCAGCCTGCCCGCCGGCTGGCAGATTGCCGGGGTGGCACAGGAGACCCCGGCGCTGGACTGCTCCGCCCTCGACTACGTGATCGACGGCGACAAGGAGTTCCGCGCGCTGGAGGCCGAGCTGGCCCAGGCCGAGCAGGATGACAACGGTCTGCTGGTGGCCGAGCTGCACGGCAAGCTCGACACCATAGGTGCCTACAGCATCCGCGCTCGCGCCGCCGAGCTGTTGCACGGCCTCGGCTTTGGCGACGAGCAGCTCGGCTCGCCGGTGCGCAGCTTCTCTGGTGGCTGGCGCATGCGCCTCAACCTCGCCCAGGCGCTGCTCTGCCGCTCCGATCTGCTGCTGCTCGATGAACCGACCAACCACCTGGATCTCGACGCCGTCATCTGGCTGGAGAAGTGGCTCAAGGGCTATCAGGGCACGCTGGTGCTCATCTCTCACGACCGCGACTTCCTCGACTCTGTGGTGACTCGCATCATCCATATCGAGAACGGCAAGCTCAACGAATACAGCGGCGGCTACTCCGACTTCGAACTGCAGCGCGCCGAACACCTGGCCCAGCAGCAGTCCATGTACGAGAAGCAGCAGCGGGAGATGGCCCACATGCAATCCTATGTGGATCGCTTCCGCTACAAGGCCTCCAAGGCGCGCCAAGCCCAGAGCCGATTGAAGGCCATGGAGCGGATGGAGAAGATCCTGCCCGCCCACGCCGACTCCGAATTCAGCTTCGAGTTTCGCGAGCCGTCGGCCCTGCCGACCCCGCTGATTGCCATGGAAAACCTCAGCGCCGGTTACGGCGACAAGGTGATCCTGGAGAAGATCAAACTCAACCTGGTACCGGGTTCACGCATCGGCCTGCTCGGTCGCAACGGCGCCGGCAAATCCACCTTCATCAAGATGCTGGCGGGCTCCAACCCGCCGCTCTCCGGCAAGCTGGAAGTGAGCGCCGGGGTGAGCATCGGCTACTTCGCCCAGCATCAGCTGGAGACCCTGCGCCTGGATGACTCCCCCCTCGATCATCTGGTGCGCCTCGCACCGGACAAGACCGAGCAGGAGCTGCGCAACTATCTGGGCAGCTTCGGCTTTCATGGTGACAAGGCGCTCGACAAGGTGGCCCCCTTCTCCGGTGGCGAGAAGGCGCGACTGGTGCTGGCCCTCATCACCTGGCAAAAGCCCAACCTGCTGCTGCTGGATGAACCGACCAACCACCTGGATCTGGAGATGCGCCACGCCCTGACCATGGCGCTGCAAGGCTTCGAGGGCGCCATGGTGGTGGTCTCCCACGACCGTCACCTGCTGCGTACCACCACCGATGACTTCTATCTGGTGCACGGTGGCCGGGTCGAGGCCTTCGACGGCGATCTGGACGACTACCACAAGTGGCTCGGCGAGCAGGAGAAAGAGGCCAACGCCAAACAGGATGACGGCGTCGTCTCCGCCAACTCGGCAGTGGCGCGCAAGGATCAGAAGCGGCGTGAGGCGGAGTTCCGGCAACAGACCCGACCGCTGCGCCAGAAGCTGGAGAAGCTCGAAACCAGCATGGAGAAGCTGCAGGCCAAGCTGGCCGCGGTGGAAGAGCAGCTGGCCGACCCCGCCATCTATGAAGAGAGCGCCAAGCAGAAGCTCTCCGAACTGCTCAAGTCCCAGGGCCCCATCAAGGAGGAGCTGGAAGGGGTGGAGCTGGAGTGGATGAGCCTCTCTGAGGAGCTGGAAACCATGGAGCAGGCCTTCCTTGCGTGACGAACAGCTGATGACGAGCGAGCGGATCGACGCCCACGAACTGCCGGGCCCGCTCGACTTCTGGCACTGGAGCGGCGAAACCTACGGTGCGCGCAGCCAGGATTGGCTCAGCGTGCAGGCGCTGGGGGGCAACGTCAACCTGGCCCTGTTGCTGCACCGGCTGGATCAGTGCGGGATCCCGGTCGATCTCACCGACCTGCAACCGGCGCTGGTGCAGACCGAGGCGGTGCTCGGCCCCTGGCGCACCCTGCGTTCAAGCGCCAAGGCGCGGCTCGGCGAGCAGGAGTATCAGGCCATGCTGGCCCACGAGCTGGAGCTGGAGCGGCTGCAACAAGGGGTGCTGCTGCAGACCCTGCGCAGCCTCACCCTGTTTCGCGGCAACAGCCGCAACCTGTTGAACTATCTATCGTTACTGGGGGCCCAGCAGGGCCCTCTCAGAGACCTAATATGCTGAGTTATCGCCACGCCTTTCACGCCGGCAACCACGCCGACGTGCTGAAACACGCCGTTCAGGCCCTGATCATCGAGTCCCTCAAGAAGAAGGAGAAACCCTTCATCGTGCTGGACACCCATGCTGGCGGCGGTCTCTACGACCTGCGCGGCGACTGGTCCCAGAAGAAGGCGGAATACGCCGACGGCATTGGCCGGCTGTGGGACGAGCGGGCCCAGTGGCCGGCCATGGCCCCCTATCTCGGCGTCATCGAGGAGATGAACAGCGATGGTCAGTTGCGCTACTACCCCGGCTCGCCGGAACTGTCGCGCCGCCTCGCCCGCGAGCAGGACAAGCTGGCGCTGATGGAGCTGCACAACAACGAGGTGGAGGACCTGCGCGCCAACATGGGTTACGACCCCCGCGTCGCCGTGCACCATCGCGATGGCTTTGAGGGGCTGGTGGCCCTGCTGCCGCCCACCCCGCGCCGCGGCCTGGTGCTGATAGACCCGCCCTATGAGCTGAAAGAAGACTACTTCGCGGTAGTCGATACCCTGAAAAAGGCGCAAAAACGCTGGGCCACCGGCATCTACGCCCTCTGGTATCCCATTCTGGGGGAAGAGGCGGACAAGTCCCGCGACATGCTGCGCGCCATCAAGCGGGAGAACTTCGGCAACGTCCTGGTGGCCGAGCTGGAAGTGGCCGGCCAAACCGCCGACTGGGGCATGAATGGCTCAGGCATGCTGATAGTGAGCCCCCCCTGGATGCTGGACGAGCAGATTGAAGCCTTCCTCAAACCTCTGTGCGCCAAACTGGCCCAGGGCGCCGGCGCCCAGTACAAGGTGGAGTGGCTGAACAAGGCCGAGGCCTGACCGTTCATCCGCCACAAAAACGACAAAGCCCCGCGAGGGGCTTTTCTATTACTGCGGCAGTTGTGGCTAAAGGGACTGCTATTGCCGGGTGCCAACCTCTGCGGGGAGATCCCGCCAGAGCGCCAGAATAAGCAGCGCCAGCAGGGCGAAAGGCGGGGCCAGGCTGAGCAGCATGCACAGCACTGTGATCAGCGCCGGATGCTTGCTCTTGCGGCGGGCCAGTCGCCAGGCTACGACGCCGACGATGATCATCAGCAACAGGATAAACTGCCCCATCAGGGTGGCGTTGATATTCATATGCATGAAAGCTCCTTTTTCATGGCAAAGGCTCACTCTAACGCCGCTGTGGCCCCAGGCAACTCCCAATCCGGTGAGGGTGTTCTCACTTGATAGGCCCTCCCTATTCAACCATTAGATGAGAATAGTTTTCATTTAGTGGGGTTTCGGGGGATACTCTGCTCATCACCAGAGGGAGCCGCCATCATGAAAAAGACCATCAGCTTTGCCGTTTTGCACTTCACCGTGGCCTTCACCGTGGCTTACCTGCTGACCGGTGAACTGCTCACCGCCAGCCTGATCGCCCTGATCGAACCCGCCGTCAACACGGTCGCCTTCTACTTCCACGATCTCGGCTGGCACAAGCTCAAGCCCCACCACAGCCTGCAGGCCAAGACCAGCAGCTTCGCCCTGGTGCACTTCTCGGTGGCCTTCGGCGTCGCCTACCTGCTGAGCGGCGAGCTGCTCACCGGCGGCGTGATGGCGATGATCGAGCCTGCCATCAACACCGTCGTGTTCTTCTTCCACGAGCGGCTGTGGCGCGCCCGCCAGTCCCTGGCGCTGGCCTGATCTCCCTCCCCTTGTCTGGGGCCGCCCGGCGCAAAAAATGCTCGGCGGCCCAGCGCCATTGTGCTTTAGTAGCCGGGTCCCCCTTGCTGGAGCCCCCTCGATGAACAAGACCTTGCTTGCCACTCTGCTGTTTGCCCCTTTATTGGCCACCGCTGCCACCCCCTCCTTCGATTGCGCCAAGGCGAAAGGCGCCGCCGAAACCCTGATCTGCAAGGATGCCGCGCTGGCGGCGCTGGATAACGAGCTGGCGGCCCTCTACCCCAAGGCAATTGCCGCGTTCTCACCCGAGCAGCAGAAAACCGAGCGCGCCATCCAGCGCGGCTGGCTCAAGGGGCGCAACGACTGCTGGAAGGCGGGCGATCTGCGCCAGTGCGTGGAAGAGAGCTACCAGCTGCGGATCACCGAGTTGCAGATAAAAGGGGGCCAGCTGATGGTGCCGGCACCGGTGAACTACCTGTGCGGCAAAAACGTCACTCTCTCCACCTACTTCTACAACGAGGCCAAGCGGCCCGCCGCGGTGATCAACCTGGACGAGGGTGAGGGTACTGACCCGCTGCAGGTGCTCGCCTATGAAACCCCCAGCGCCAGCGGTGCTCGTTATGAAGGGCAAAACCTCACCCTCTTTACCAAGGGGGGCGAAGCCAGGCTGGAGCGTGTCGGCCAGCCAACTCTCACCTGCACGCAGCGCTAATCCAGAAGCCGATCACTTGGGGCGGCGGCATCCACGCCGCCTTCTCCTGCCCGCCCCCTCTGCTCTCGCCATATCTATTAATTTATTGATCTTGCTCGGCAATTCACCATTTTCCCCTTTCCCTTCGCTGATAGGTCGTTAATATAGCCAATTGGCAACATACGCTTCGTCGGAGTCTCCCCATGAGCCATGCCAATCCACCCGCAGGTACGCGCAGCAGACTGAGGGCTGAAATTCAGGGCGGTAGCCATCCTGGTACTTGCCATGCCCAAGGTCATACGACTTTTCTATGCAGTCGTAATGGTTGTACACAAAGAAGAGAGCAAGCGAATACGACCAGTTTCATACGGGTGATGATAACAAAATGATTTTAAAAATCATTTATCGCAGCCTGTATCAGACTTAAGTGGCGTTAGATGGAAGGCGGTATTAATGTGTTAGCACCGCCTTCCATCCAATCACGATTAGACACGGGGGACCAATGAATTCATCCGTACGACAACTTGTACAACGTGACATTTATAATTACGTTTCGATTGTTGAGTCATGTATTTCTGACTCTGGCTCCTTTCTTGAGGTAAGAATGGAGGAGTATAATGAAATCGCCAATCGGCTCCAGAAGCCAGATAAGATAAGCATTCTTCACGAATACATATTCGCAATGATAAGAACTCATATATCTCGTGATTACAGAAAAAATTCTGAACTATACGATAAAGAAGATATAGATCACTTAATACAAGTCTTCAGTGAGTATGGACTATCACTCATACCCCTAGAAGAATATGAAATATCGTCTGAAGAGGTTGATGATGGAGATATGTTTTATCGATGGTTTTTATCGAACGAAGATATATTTATGGAGTATTGGGAAAAGGTAACTGAAGATGTATTTCACATAGTATTTTCAAATCGCAGGTTTTTGCTTCAATTTTCGCAATCACTGGCTGAGTATGTTGAATATAACAAGAATTATATCAATGAGAAGGTCTTCGATAAAGGCAGGAAAATAAAAAGATGTAATAGACTTCCTATCTGGCTAAAGAAAGCAGTATTTTACCGGGATCATGGGCGTTGTGTCTTTTGTTTAGCAGATTTAAGTGGGTTACTGGCAACGGATAGAAAATTACATTTTGACCACATTATTCCATTAGCTCGTTGGGGAACAAATGATCCGTCAAATTTCCAATTGCTTTGCAAGCAATGTAATCTGAAAAAGTCATGTTCTCCTGGTGCGACAGGTCTATTTTATGTTCCATGGTGGGCTTAGTGGTAGCCTAACCAGGCGTGCCATTCAGCCCGAAAGTGGGCCTGGGTCGCAGCTAAGCGTCCCCCATGAAAATCCACGTTATGTAATTTTAAACATGTCAGTAGAAATGGTTAGGTATTTATGAAATCAAGAGATTTAAAAACAATCTATGACGTTATTGTCACTGAGTACACAACGACTTATATTGATGAAGGTCGTTTTTTGCACACATTTAAACCAAAAACAACTAATACCTTGTATCAGTTCGAGGCAAATGGAGTTGCCGAAATGGAAGAAGGCGAAAGGTATAATATCGGATTCCGCGAGGATAAAGATGGCCGTAAGATCGTCGACCTGTCGTGTATTTCAAAATCAGACAGTGTAAACCCGATGCTATCCTACATGTATGCAAAAGAGTTTTCTAAAGCTAGACATAAAGTTAACAAACAAAAAAATGACGAAAGGGTCACACACAAAGCCACAGATGGTTATTACTGGGGTAAGAAATATGCGTGGCGCGAGTTTGGCCTTGTCATTTCAAAAGATGCTTTTTATGCGTACTTGGAGCAAATTGGTCATCCTAAAGTGCCGTGCATAACGGCAAATCCAGATATGAGTTTTAGTAATGATCTGTCTACAGCATACAAGGAAAAAGGTTTAGCCGAAGCAATGGAACTTTTAATTACGACCGCTGAGAAAAAAACTAAAGCTCTATACAAATCGCCTCATTACAGCAAACGTTTCTCTATCCGAGGTGTTGAAGCTATTACAGACAAAAAATAGCATTACAAACTTTTTAAGAGTGACTCGCAAAGCATGGCATTTTTATCATGCGTTGCGTTTAATTCTTAAGGTGGTATGTAGCGACATCTGTATTCGTTGCTAGCCCCTTAACAGGGTGTTAAATAGCAGGAGGAAAGATTGAGCCGTTGGTATAGTTCAATTCGTTTCACAAAGGCACATGCTCTAAAGATCGCAGCTCTGTTTGATTATTCGCAAGCAACAGAAGATGATTTGAAGCTTGCGTACAAAAAATATAATAATTATTTGAAAAATGACAATGCTCCAAGGTACTTGTATATTATCCGTTGCGGAAGAAGTAAGTACTATAAAATTGGTGTTACTAACGATCTTGAAAAGCGTCTTGCCACTCACCAGACAGGGTGTCCATATAAACTTAAGCTTATTTGCTACTTCGAAGCAGATTTAGATGACTACTTGGGCAAAGAAATTTCCTACTTAGAAAGTTTTTTGCACAACAACTATTCTGAATTTTGTATTAGAGGTGAGTGGTTTGAGCTAAATTATGGACACTTATCAGATATAGCAATGTTCTTAGAACTAGATCGTGAGCTAGCATTCAGAGTTTGTTCTTTGTCCGAGTTTAGTTGCTACTATAACAGACAGCGTAATTGGGATGATGTTGAGGACTAGTATCTAGCAAATTGTTTAAGATAGATTCGCAACGCGTAATATTTTCACCATGCACTGAATGTACAGATCTCGTTATCACCTGACACCGGCCTTGAGCCGGTGCCTTGTTTTAACTAATACGACGGTGCTCAATCCAAGCTCTCGGCTAGGTCTATTTTCATTTACAGAGGTCTGGGCCCCACCCTTTCCAATACTGTATTTAAAAGCCCCGCATTGCGGGGCTTTTTGTTATCGACAGTAACTGACTCAGTTGACGGCAACCGGCTGACCCAGAGCATCCGGCGGGGTCTGGAACTCGCGCTCGGCGTCGTCGAAGCGCTCCAGCATGGCCTTGGAGGGGGCCTTGTCCAACAGGCTGAACACCAGGATGGCGAGTCCGGAGAAGAGGAAGCCAGGGATGATTTCATAGAGTCCCAGCCAGCCGAACTGCTTCCAGACGATGACGGTCAGGGCGCCCACCAACATGCCCGCCAAGGCGCCGTTGCGGGTCATCCGTGACCAGAGCACGGAGAGCAGCACCACGGGGCCAAAGGCGGCGCCAAAGCCGGCCCAGGCGTAGCTCACCAGCCCCAGCACCCGGTTTTCCGGGTTCATGGCAACGGCGATGGCGATGAGCGCGATCACCAGCACCATGGCGCGGCCGACCCACACCAACTCCTGCTGGGAGGCGTTCTTGCGCAGGAACGGCTTGTAGAGATCCTCGGTGATGGCGCTGGAGCAGACCAGCAGCTGGCAACTGAGGGTACTCATCACCGCCGCCAGGATGGCGGAGAGCAGCACGCCGGCGATCCAGGGGTTGAACAGGATCTTGGAGAGCTCGATAAAGACCCGCTCAGGGTTGGCAGTCACGCCGCCAGCCTGCTCGGTGAAGGTGGAGAAGTAAGAGAGGCCGAAGAAGCCGATGGCCACGGCGCCGCCGAGGCAAAGCACCATCCAGGTCATGCTGATGCGACGGGCATTGGTCATGGAGTGGTGGGAGTCCGCCGCCATGAAGCGCGCCAGGATGTGGGGCTGGCCGAAGTAGCCCAGGCCCCAGGCCATCAGGGAGATGATGGCGATGAAGTCCAGGTTCTTGAACATGTCGAGGTTGCCGGCGTTCTGCGCCGCCACCTGCACCATGGCGGTGTCGATGCCGCCCACCGCGATGATGACGAACACCGGGGTGAGGATCAGGGCGAAGATCATCAGGGTGGCCTGCACCGTATCGGTCCAGCTCACCGCGAGGAAGCCGCCGAAGAAGGTGTAGGTGATGGTGGCCGCGGCACCGACCCAGAGGGCGGTGTCATAGCTCATGCCGAAGGTGCTCTCGAACAGGCGGGCACCGGCCACCACGCCGGAAGCGCAGTAGATGGTGAAGAACAGCAGGATCACCAGGGCGGAGAGGATGCGCAGCACCCGGCTCTTGTCCTCGAAGCGGTAGGTGAAGTAGTCCGGCAGGGTCAGGGCGTTGCGGTTCTTCTCGGTATGCACCCGCAGCCGGCCGGCGACCCAGCGCCAGTTGAGGTAGGCCCCCAGGGTGAGGCCGATGGCGATCCAGCTCTCGGAGATGCCGCCGATAAAGACGGCGCCCGGCAGGCCCATCAGGAGCCAACCGCTCATGTCGGAGGCACCGGCGGAGAGGGCGGTCACCCAGCTCCCCATCCGGCGGCCGCCGAGAATGTAGTCGTCAAAGTTGCGGGTGGCGCGATAGGCGATAAAGCCGATCAGAACCATCCCGAGGATATACACCAGAAAGGTGATGAGCATGGGTGTGCTGGCTGTCATTCAAAACTCCGTTATGTGACGTGTGTGCCCGTTCTGACGACGGACTCTTCCTTAAAAAAACCGCCCTAGCTTAATCAGCAGATCCCATGACCTCAACCTTTTTTAACAAACAGAAAACACAATATAAACGTTTCATCTTTAACCAACAGACCAGCTTTACCCCGTTCCGCCAGATTTTATCCTGACGCAGCAACTGCTTATCCACCGGGCATGTTCAGGGGTTCGATCCCGCCACGGCGGCAAAAAAAAGCCCCGACCAGAAGTCGGGGCCATGTCGGCAAGTGTGCCAATCAGCGATTGATCGCGATCGGCATGCCGCTGCGCTGCTCCAGCGCCTGCTTGACCAGCTGGGAGTCGCTGTCGGCATGGGCGATGAAGCGGGTGACCGCCGGGGTCATCGGCAGCGGCGCAGGCAGGCTGGAGTTGAACTCCTCCTGATTGCGGGAGAGCGGCTGATGCACTTCCAGGTAGCGGCGGCCATCCGGCTCGACACTGGCCTTGATGGGCTGGTTGACGAACTGCACGCGGGTACCGACCGGCACCTTCTTGAACAGGTACTCGATGTCGTCGTTGCGCAGGCGCACGCAGCCGTGGCTCACCCGCAGGCCGATGCCGAACTGGGCGTTGGTGCCGTGGATGGCGTACATCTTGCCGATGTAGAGCGCGAACAGCCCCATGGGGTTGTCCGGGCCGGCCGGCCATACTGCCGGCAGGGTCTCGCCACGGGCGGCATATTCGGCATGCATCTTGGCGGTCGGGGTCCAGGTCGGGCCCGCCTTCTTGCGCTGCACGCTGGTCACCCAGTTTTCCGGGGTGTCGGTGCCAAGCTGGCCGATGCCGATGGGCAGCACTTCCACCACCTTCTTGCCTTTCGGGTAGTAGTAGAGGCGCATCTCGGCCACGTTCAGCACGATCCCTTCACGGGGCGCATCCGGCAGGATCAGCTGGTGCGGCACGATCAGCTTTTCGCCGGTCTGCAGCAGCAGAGGATCCGCCTTGGGGTTGGCCTCCAGCATGTTGGTCAGCCCCAGCTGGAATTTGGCGGCGGCGGCCTCCAGCGGCTGGCCGTTTTCTTCGGCCGGGACCACGTATTCCAGATTTTCACCCACCAGGCGGCTGTTGGCCGCAGGCAGGGCGTATTCAACAGCGAGCGCAGGCGCGGCGCCCAAGAGGAGGCTGCAGCACAGCGCGGCCGCAGTAGTGTGGAGGAGCTTCATAACTTTCCTGTAATGGATGACGTGGTTCAAGACTCTGGGCTGACCCGGGAGCGGCAGGCGATCCGGGGGCGAAGAGAAGGCCGCCATTTTTCTCCTCTGCCGGGCAAATTTCAACTGACAAGTGGCGGCGGGTCAGCGATTAATATCGCTTTTTTTATCCGCCGCCAGCCCTGGTCTGATGGCCGTTCACCCCTTTTGCCAGGCGCGCATATCGTAACCTGTGGGAGATTGGTGCAACCGCAGATGAAATTGCTCGATGATGGCAAAAATGTGGTCGAAAATGTCGGCCTGGATCCCTTCGTAATCGGCCCAGGCGGTGGTCGCCGTGAAACAGTAGATCTCCAGCGGCAGGCCGTCCGTGGTCGGCGCCAGCTGGCGCACCATCAGGGTCATGTCCTTGCGAATGCCGGGGTGGGCGCGCAGGTAGGCGTCCAGATAGGCGCGCAGGGTGCCTAGGTTGGTGAGGTGGCGGCCGTTGATGGGGCAACTGATGGCGTCGCTCAGCTGCTGGTTGTAGGCGCTCAGCTCCTGCTCCTTGCGGCTCAGATAGGGCGCCAGCAGCTGGGCCTGCTTGAGCTGCAGCTGCTCGTCCGCCGTCAGGAAGCGCACGCTGGTCATGTCGATGTTGACGCTGCGCTTGATGCGCCGGCCGCCCGACTCCGTCATCCCCTGCCAGTTCTTGAAGGAGTCGGAGATGAGGGCATAGGTGGGGATGGTGGTGATGGTCTTGTCCCAGTTCGACACCTTGACCGTGGTGAGGCCGATGTCGGTCACCTCGCCATCCGCGCCGTACTTGTCCATCTGCAGCCAGTCACCGACGCTCAGCATGCGGTTGGCGGAGAGCTGGATGCCGGCCACCAGCCCGAGGATGGGGTCCTTGAACACCAGCATCAATACCGCGGTCATGGCACCCAGGCCGCTGAACAGGAACAGCGGCGACTTGCCAAGCAGCAGGGCGATCATCAGGATGCCCACCAGGATGCTGCCCACCAGCTTCACCCCCTGGAAGATGCCGCGCAGGGGCAGATCCCGCCCGAGCCGGGTATAGCGGCTCACCGACAGCAGGCAGTCGAGCAGGGCGAACAGGGAGAGCAGCAGGAACAGCAGGATCCAGAGCTGGGCCACCGTCTCTATAAGCTGCAGGCTTTCGGAGTCGCGCGGCAGCCAGATCTCGGCCTGCCCCAGCAGCACGGCCCCCTGCAACACGAAGGCGAGCCGGTAGAACAGCCGCTGCTGCAGCTGGGGCGGCAGCCACACCTGCATGGTCTTGCCGAGCACGCCCACCAGCCGTACCAGCAGCACCCGGTGCAGCAGCATGTGCAGCACCAGCGAGGTGAGCACGATGAAGCCGAGGGCGATCACCAGCCCCGTCATGCCGGTCACCTCCAGTCCGAGCCCGGCCAGCCAGCGAAAAATCGTCTCCTTCATCCCATCCTCCTGTGCGTGAAACTGCGGTCAGGGTACGTATCTGCCACCCCATGTCAAATGGGCACCGGCCCACAAACGACAACGCCCGGCAGGGGCCGGGCGTTGTCTGGGAGCGAGGGGGCGTCAGCCGACCAGGCTCAGGGCATCGCGGGCGATAACCAGCTCTTCGTTGGTGGGCATCACCAGCGCCAGGCGGCTGCCTTCGGCGGTGATGGGGCCCTCGCCGCCCAGCACGGCGGCGTTGTTGGCCTCCTTGTCGACCTTGAAGCCGAACAGGGCCAGACGATCCAGCACCATCTCGCGCACCATGGCGGCGTTCTCACCGATACCACCGGTGAACACCAGGGCGTCCAGACGACCGTCCATGGCGGCGGCATAGGCACCGACATACTTGGCCACCCGGTAGGTGAACACGTCCAGCGCACGCTTGGCACCGGCGTCGGTGGCGTAGTTGGAAGTGACATAGCGGCAGTCGCTGCTCGCCTCTGTCATGCCCAGCAGGCCGGACTCACGGGTCAGGGTGTGGTTGATCTGCTCCACGCTGTAACCAAGCTGGTCGTGCATGAAGAAGACCACGGCGGGGTCGATGTCGCCGGAGCGGGTGCCCATTGCCAGCCCTTCCAGCGGGGTCAGCCCCATGGAGGTGTCGACGGATTCGCCGCCACGGATGGCGCAGACGGAAGCGCCGTTACCCAGGTGGCAGTTGATGATGTTGAGCTCTGCGAGCGGCTTGCCCAGCGCCTTGGCGGTCTCTTCTGCAATGAAGCGGTGGGAGGTGCCGTGGGCGCCGTAACGACGGATGCCGTTCTCTTTGTAGAGCTTGTAGGGCAGCGCGTAGAGGTAGGCTTCCTCTGGCAGGGTCTGGTGGAAGGCGGTGTCGAACACGGCCACGTTCTTCTCTGCCAGCGCCGGGAAGACCTTGAGGGCGGCACGGATGCCGATGAGGTGCGCCGGGTTGTGCAGGGGAGCGAACGGAATGGCGGCTTCGATGCCGGCGATCACGCTGTCATCGATGCGAACGGAACGGGAGAACTGCTCGCCGCCGTGCACGATGCGATGGCCGATGGCCACCAGCTGCTCGGCCAGGGTCGGATCCTGCGGCAAGATGTGACCCACGATGTGGTCGAGGGCTTCCTGGTGCGCGGCACCCGCGCCCAGCATGGCCTCGCCCTTGACGCCGTGGAGTTTCCATTTGATACGTGCATCATCCAGATTGAAGCATTCGGCCAGGCCGGACAGCATGTCCTCACCTGTTTCGGCGTCCATTACGGCAAATTTCAGGGAAGAGCTACCGCAGTTAAGGATCAATACCAACTTGCTCATGTTCTACATCTTCCTGTGCTTCGGCTTTATGCCGACAGTGTCGTGTCATCCAACATGGATGGGATTCCCCTGCCGGGGGCTTATGGTCGCAGGAAAGTGCGCCCAATTTTTCAATATGTTAAGTGCAAATCCGGATGATTCCGGCCACTCGTCTCAGTCAGGCTGCGCCAGCGGTTACAGGCCGGCCAGCAGATCCCGGTGCACCTTGACCACCAGCTTCTTCACCTTGGCCGGCGGGTTGGGGGTGCAGAGGGGGCGATGCAGTTCTCCCGGCCAGAAGATGGCGAAGTCGCCGGGCAGCAACGCCAGATAACTGGTCTGTTCGTCGTCGACGAACCAGAGATCGGGATGGGGGTGATCCGCCCCTTCGCTCGCGTAGGTGTGCGGGCCGACCCCGATCCACTCCTCGCCGGCGAGCAGCAGTTGGATGTCCAGGTACTGCTGATGGAACTCGCCACGGCGATCCGCCGCCGGCTCGGTCAGCTCTTCGCTCACCAGGCAGAACAGCTTGAGGCCGTCGACCTCCTGCTTGCCGAGCGGGGCATGCCGCCACCGGTCGACGCTTTGCACCACCTCGACCAGGATGCGGTCGAGCGGGGCGGGCAGCGGCGTACGCTGCAAGGTATTCAGACTGCCGGTGATCATGGCGCTTCCTTAGGTGTATTCAGGCGACATCTTAGCCGCAAAATGAAAAAGGACCCGTTGAAGGTCCTTGTGTCACACCGTCTGCTATCCGTGCAGACCGGGATGGAGCCATGGCTCTCTCCGGCGTGGTGAGTGCACTGTTACACACTCATCCTCGGCTTGCCAAGCGGGGCAAGCGCGTTCGCCGGGTGATCGTACCAGCTGAAACAATATTATTCACTACTCCATTGCCGGCGACTTTGACCAGACGCAAAAACGGGAGCATCAGCTCCCGTTTTTTTCGCATCACCTGGTCAAAACCGGTGTCATTCAAGCCTTGGCGGCGTTCTCCACCGGTTTGGCGTACATGGCACGCCAGATGGCCTTGTGCTCTTCTGGTACCTCCGACTGACGGCTCAGGAAAGCAGCCTGTTCGATGGTATTGGCGTGGCCCGCCACATCCGCAGCCAGGTAGTTGCCCGGGAAGAGGCGGTAGTTGCCCCAGATCGCCTTGTCGATGAGCGCCGCCAGTTCATCCGGATCGCTGAAGCCTTCGGTGATGGGGGCGCCGAAGGAGACGTGTACCCGCCCCTTCTGGCCGACGATGCCGGCGACTATGCTCTCGATGTCCTCGAACTCGCCCTTCTCGTAGCTGCCGTTGATGGACTTCTCGTACAGCTCGCGCGCCTTGGCCTTGTCGGTGGGATCCAGCTCGTAGCTGATGCTGACCGGCACTATGTTGAGGCTGCGCATGTAGTCGACGAACTCGATCTTCTGCTTCTTGCCGTCCACGTAGAACATCTTGAGGATGGCCGGATCCGTCTTGTCGTCGCCGTTCTTGGCGCGCCCTTCCTTCTGGGCGATCCAGATGGAGTGGCCTTCGTGCACCGACTGGCCGATGTAGGCCGACAGCTCGCCGAGCGCCTTCATCATCTCCCGCGGCCCCTTGGCGGAGCGCTTGACGATGAAGCTCTTGTTGAGCTTCATCAGCTCGGTGGCGCAGGGTTTACGCAGCAGGTTGTCGCCGATGGCAATGCGCACGGTATCGAAACCATGGGTGTGCAGACCCCAGTTGACGAACGCCGGATCCATGGCGATGTCCCTGTGGTTGGAGACGAACAGGTAGCCCTGCTCTTTTTTAAGATGCTCAAGCCCGGAGAAAGTCACCCCCTGGGTGGAGGTGGCGATCATCCGGCTCATGTAGCGGGTCACCCCCATCTGCACCTGATGGATGGTGGTCACCTTGGACCACTTGTAGCGCAGGAACTGGCGGATCAGCGGGCGAATGGCCCAGCCCAGCCAGCTCATCAGGGAGCCGAAGCGATACTTGGCGATGGCGCCGATGAATTCATCATCCCGGATCAGCCGCTCGATGGCTGCCGGTACTTCCTCATCGCGGTAGGGGCGAATGTCCGCGAATCTATCTACTTCTGTCACAATGTCAGCCTTGCGTGTAAGGAGTCGCGGCCGGCGTACGCCGGCCGGAAAATTCAGGGCGCAATTTTACACGCTTTTATGCCGAGGGGTATGCGGCGCAGCCAGATAGTGAGATCTGACCAGTAAAAAACAATGGCCCCGAACGGGCCATTATTTCACTCTTCCACCGTGAACGAGAGCATCATGCCGGTGTCTTCATGCTCCAGCAGATGACAGTGAGCCATGTAGGCCCGCTCCTTCGGCGCCGTGTGATCGAAGCGCACCAGCACCTCGCTGCGCCCGCCCTCCACCTTGACGATATCCTTCCAGCCGGCGCGATGGGGGGCCACCGGCTGACCGTTCTCGCTCAGGATCCGGAAACGGGTGCCGTGAATGTGGAAGGGGTGCAGCATCATGTCCCCCTCCCCCGAGATGATCCAGCGCTCGGTGCGGCCGCGCTTGACCGCAAACTGCGGGTCGTTCATGGCGAAGGCCTGGCCATTGATACGGTTGCCGCCGTGCAAGTCCAGCGCGCCGCCCTCTTGCTTCATGTCGGCCATGTCGCCGTGATCCATCCCCGCCATCGACATCCCGGCCATCCCGTCGCCCTGCCCGTCCATCTTCATCCCGGCCATGCTGCCCGTATCGCCATGCTCCATGCTCATGCCCGCCATGGCGCCGTGGCCGTAGCGGCTCATCAGCGCCTGCATCCCCTGCCGGTCCAGCTCGGGATCCATCGACAGGGTCAGGGTGCGGCTCGGCAACTCTTGAGTGGCGGGCAGCGCCGGCAGCCGGGCCAGGCTGTCCGGCAGGCGCCCCTTGCCCTCGATGAGGGAGGGCCGGATCCGCAGCAGCGGCAAGGCCGCATCGAACGGCGCCAGGGTCATCCCCATCTGGCGCACCGGCAGGGTGAGCAGGTCGAACGCCTGGCCGTTGCGGGCATCCACCATGACCTCGAAGCGCTCCCCCGGCAGCAGCGCCAGCTCGCTCAGCGCCACCGGCTCCGCCAGCAGGCCGCCATCGCTGCCGATCACATACAAGGGGCGGCCGTCACTGGTCGCCAGCGTGAGGGAGCGGGCATTACAGCCGTTGAGCAGCCGCAACCGCAGCCAGCCGCGGGGGGCGTCGTGGGTCGGATAGACGGCGCCGTTGGTCAGCATCAGATCGCCGAACCAGCCGACCGCCGCGCTCATCACGTCCAGCTGGTAGTCCACCTGATCCCGCCCATCGAGCCGCTTGTCCTGCAGCACCAGCGGGATGTCGTCCACCCCCCAGCGCTGGGGCAGCGGCAGCCGCAGGCTCTCCTCGTCGTCTAGGATGAAGAGCCCGGCCAGCCCCATGGCCACCTGATGGCCGGTCTGTCCGTGGGTATGGGGGTGATACCAGCAGGTGGCCGCCGGCTGCTCGATGCGAAACGCCGCCTGCCACTCTTTGCCGGAGGGGATGCTGGCCTGCGGGCCACCATCGGCGGTGCCCGGCACCTCCAGCCCGTGCCAGTGGATCGTGGTGGTCTCCGCCAGCTGGTTGGCGACCCGGACTCGCACCGCCTGCCCCTGGCGGGCACGCAATGTGGGGCCGAGCAGGTTGCCGTTGTAGCCCCAGCTGCGGGTCGGCTGACGTCGCCACTGCATCTGGCCCGGCTGGGCCCTGAGCTGGAACAGGCCGCTGGCGTCCGCCTCCAGCAGCGCAGGAATAGGCAGGGCTGGGCGCTCGGCGGCAAGCGCCCGCCCCCACCAGGGCAAGGCACCGGCAACACCGACGGCGGTGGAGAGTTTGAGAAAATCGCGACGCTGCATGAGTCACTCCTCGTTGGCCAAAGCGGACCTTCAGCCTATGCAGCAACCCTGCGGCAAGGTCAAGCCCTGCCGAGCCGGCGGCCGGACAGTTTCTGGCTTATCCGCTTGCCAGCAGAGCCATGGTCGTCAAGCCAGCGCCAGACTCACCGCCGCCTCGGCGTGAATCGCGGTGGTGTCGTAGAGCGGCACCGTGGCGCCGGCATATTCCAACCCACTATTTGCCTCATCCGCTTGCCAGCAGAGCCATGATCGTCAAGCCAGCGCCAGGCTCACCGCCGCCTCGGCGTGAATCGAAGTGGTGTCGTAGAGCGACACCGCAGCCTCGGCCTCTCCCACCAGCAGGGCTATCTCGGTACAGCCGAGGATCACCGCCTGGGCGCCCGCATCGGCCAGCGCGCGGATGATGGCCAGGTACTCGGCCCGTGAGGCGTCGCGAATGTCGCCAAGGCACAGCTCGTCATAGATGATGCGGTGCACCCGCTCCCGCTGCGCCGCATCAGGCACCAGCACCTCCAGCCCGAACTTCTCCTGCAAGCGCCCCTTGTAGAAATCCTGCTCCATGGTGAAGCGGGTGCCGAGCAGGCCGACCCTTTGTATCCCGTCCGCTTGCAGCTGACGCGCGGTGGCATCGGCGATATGGAGCAGCGGGATGTCGATGGCGGCCTCAATCTCCGGCGCCACCTTGTGCATGGTGTTGGTGCCGATCAGCAGAAAATCGGCGCCACCGGCCTGGATGGCCCGCGCCTCGGCCGCCAGCAGACGGGCGGTGGCGGGCCAATCCCCGACGTGTTGCAGCCGCTCTATCTCGGCAAAGTCGACGCTGCTCAGCAGCACCCGCGCCGAGTGCAGGCCGCCGAGCCGTGCTCGCACGCCCCGGTTGAGCGCCTGATAGTAGCTGACGGTGGACTCCCAGCTCATGCCCCCCAGCAGACCGATACATTTCATGGGACCTCCTTCTGTAAACCGCTCGTGCAAACCAGACAGGGGGCGGCGCGCGTCATGGCACCGCCCCGTGAATAAAAAAGGCCCCGCAGGGCCAACAAGACAGCCGGTAAAGGCCCGGGCGCAGGCCCGGACTAAATCCAGATCATCAGCACGCAGGCCGCCGTGGCGATCCCCATGCCGAGATTGAAACGACGCCAGCCTCTGGCGGTGCGAATGAGGCGGCGCACCTGGGCACCGAACAGCACCCAGAAGGCCCCGGTATAGAGGCCGGTAGTAAAGAAGATGGCGAGCACCCAAATGGCGGAGGGCCAGTAGGCCTCCCCCGCCAGGGTGAAACCGCTGATGGCGGAGAGCGCCATCATCCACGCCTTGGGGTTGAGCAGCTGCAGCATGGCCCCCTGATGGGCCGGGATCAGCGGCCGATTGCCCTCGGCCGGGCCGCTGGCGGTCGCCACCTTCCAGGCCAACCAGAGCAGGTAGGCCGAGCCGATGAGCTTGAGCCCGTCGTGCAGCAGCGGCACCTGTTCGAACATCACCCCCAGCCCCAGCGCCGTGGCCAGGATCATCAGGTTGATCCCCCCCACCACCCCCACCAGCAGGGGCACGCTGCGGCGAAAGCCCTGGGCCGCACCGGCGCTGGTGAGCAGCATGTTGTTGGGGCCCGGCGTGCCGCAAGTGATGAGGGCAAAGCCCGCCAGGGGAAGCAACCAGTTCAGATCCATCTCAACCTCTTGATGATGCAGGGCGCCGGCTCGGCGACAAGCCTTCTAATATGCAGAGCCGGTGCCCGTCAGACAAGGCCGCAAATGCACTTTCTTCGCATCTTTATGCGGCCTCTGGCAAGGCTCAGTACCAGAGCATCACCACGCAGAGCGCAGTCAGCGCCCCCAGGCTGCCGTTGAGGCGGCGCCAGCCCCGATCCGTGCTGATCCAGTTGCTGAGCTGATGGCCGAACAGCACCCAGACGAAGCAGACCGGCAGCGCCACCAGCACGAACATGGCCATCACCGCGAACTGGCTCGGCCAGTAGCTGGCGCCGGGCAGGCTGAACAGACTGATGGCGGAGATCCCCATCATCCAGGCCTTGGGATTGAGAAACTGAAAGCCCAGCCCCTCCAGCAGGGTCAGCGGACGGGCGCGCCGGGCCGGATCACCGGGAGCGCCGGCCACCGCGATGCGCCATGCCAGCCACAGCAGATAAAGGCTGCCGAAGATCTGCAAGCCGAAGCGCAGCAGCGGCCAGCGCTCGAACAGGGGGTAGAGCCCCAGCGCCAGCACCATCTGCAGCACCGGCTGGCCCACCGCCACCCCGATCAGATGGGGCAGGGTGCGGCGCACCCCGAAGTTGGCGCCGGAGGCGGTCAGCATGAGGTTGTTGGGGCCCGGCGTGCCACAGGTGAGCACCGCAAAACCAAACAGGGTGGCATACCATTCGATCGTCATCTTTGTACTCCTGAACTGCGCACATTGTATCGATACAATGTGCTGTTTTTGATTGTTATCGGGTTCAAAATCACGCTATATTGCCGATACATTTCGATCAATGGATTTATTGTCACCATGACAATCTGGACCCCGGACCTCCCCCCCTTCGCCGGCCCCCTCTACCTCAAGCTGGTGAAGGCCATCGAGCAGGCCATTCAGGACGGCTCCCTGCCGCCCCAGACCCGGCTACCCACCCACAGGGCGCTGGCGGACAGGCTGGGGGTCACCGTCGGCACCGTCACCCGCGCCTATGGCGAGGCGGAGCGGCGCGGACTGCTGGCCGCCCGGGTCGGGCACGGCACCTGGGTCAAGGGGGAGCATGAGGATCCGGCCAACGCCTGGGTGATCCGCAAGGAGGAGGGGCACCGCATCGAGTTGTGGCAGAACCTGCCGGTGCAGCTGGATCGAGCCGCCATCATCCGGCCCATGCTGGCGGAAGTGGCGGACGGGGATCTCAACGCCCTGCTCGGTTACGACAAGGAGGCGGGCCAGCCCGGCCAGCGCCAGCTCTTTATCGACTGGCTGACCGAGCAAGGGGTAGTGGGCAGCGAGGAGCATCTGCTGTTCAGCCACGGCGCCCAGCACGGCATCATGCTCTCCCTGCTGGCCACCGGCTGCGTGGGGGAGACCCTGCTGTGCGAAGGGCTCAGCTACCCCGGCATGCTGGGCAACGCCCGCCAGCTTAAGAATCAGGTGGTGGGGCTGGCGATGGACGAGGAGGGGCTGCTGCCCGACGCGCTGGAAGCGGCCTGCCGCACCCGCCGCGCCAAGCTGCTCTACCTCACCCCGACCCTGCAGAATCCCACCACAGCCACCATGAGCCTGGCGCGGCGCGAGGCCATCATCGCCATCGCCCGCCGCCACGATCTGCTGATCATCGAGGACGACGTCAACGGCCTGCTGCCCCAGCAGCCGGTGACGCCGCTGGTCAACCTGGCGCCGGAGCGGGTCATCTATCTGGGCAGCCTGGCCAAAATCGCCTGCGGTGGCCTGCGGGTCGGCTTCGTGCTGACTCCGCCCCACTTGCGCGGTGCCTTCGCCCAGGCGATGCGACTGTCGAGCTGGATGGTGAGCCCGCTGCTCATCGAGCTGGCCTGCAAGCTGGTGAGCCAGCGCCAGATCATGCCTCTTGTAGAGCAGCAACGGCAGATCCTGGCACGTCGCGGCGAGCTGCTGCGCCACCTGTTGCCGGAGGCCTGCTGGCAGGCGGGCTCCATGCACGCCTGGCTGCCGCTGCCGGAGCCCTGGCGCAGCCAGGAGTTTGCCGAGGCCGCCAACGCCCTTGACGTCGGGGTGGCGAGCGGGGAACACTTCGCCGCCGGCCAGTTCGCAGCGCCCCAGGGGGTGCGGCTGAGCCTGAGCCAGCCGGCCACCGACGCCCGCGTCGCCGAGGCGCTGGAGCGGCTCGCCGGCCTGCTGCGCACCGCGCCGCCCACCAATACCCTGCTATAGTCAGCCCCGGCCCAGCCCATCCGTGCGCTCAAAGGAGAGCCCATGCACCCGACCCGCGCCCCGCTTTTGCTCCTCACCCTGCTGCTGGGGGGCTGCGCCTCCCCCGCTCATCAACAGCTGGGGGCGGCGCTGAGCGGGCTGGAGGGGGAGTTGCAGCGGCTGGAAGAGGAGCTGGCGGCCATGAACGGCCTTCATTACCAGAAGGCGATCGACGCCCCCTTGAGTCTGCGCCGCCGGCTGACCACCCCCGTCCCCACGGCACAAGGGCTGCTGCCCAGCCGCAGCACGCTGACAGACGGTCCCCTGCTGCGCTACGACTACCAACTGCCGGCCGGCATGGCCAGCCTGCCCCTCACCGAGCCCTGCCTGCGCTACGAATTCGAGCTGCGCCACCTGGGCCGCCTCGGCCAGCTCGCCCTGCACTGGCAGGGGGCGGCGGGCTCGGGGGAGCAACTTATCCAGCAGCGCGACTGCCCCTTTTCGGCCAAAGGGCCCGGTCTGCAGTAGGCCCGCCGCAGGCCGACCTGCCCCTATGGTCAGTTGAAAGGGGTGAAGGCATCTTGTAGCGTGCCAGCATCCCGACTCCTGCTGGAAGCGCCCATGAAACTGACTCCCCTGTGGCTGGCCCTGTGCAGCCTGCCCGTCCTGGCCTGCGGCCCGGATGGCTGCGAGACGCCGCTCACCCTGCAACTGACCGCCGCCCAGTGCCACCTGAACGGGCTGCCGTTCCTCTCCCCCGACAACGACACCCGCACCAACCTGGCGCTGCTGCTGGCCGATGAGCAGGCCTTCTCGCTGCCCAAGGCGCCGCTGCCGCTGCCCTTCGCCATCGAGGATCTGCTCAACCCGGCCCTGCTCAACCCGACCCAGGCCGAGCCGGCCCCCGCCGGGCCGGATCCCCTGCTGGCGCTGGCCGCTGGTCTTGGCATCGAGCAGAGCACCCCCCAGGCCGCCCTGGAGCGGGCCGCCGGCTGGAGCGAGGGGCGCTGCATCAGCAACAACCCGGTCGCCGCCGAAGCCTTCCTGCAGGCGCTGGTCGACACCCCAGCCCTTGGCGCCGACGAGCGCAGCCAGCTGGCCCGCCAGCGGCTGGCCATGCTGGGCCAGTGCGCCCAGCAGACCGAAACGGCCACGGCGCCGGAGGACAAGGCCGCGCCGCTGTCAGCCGCCGGCCAGGGCTTTGCCGACTACCTGGCCGCCAGCCGACTCTTCTATCAGGGGGAGTTCGCGCAGGCCGATGCGCAATTTGCCGCCCTCGCCGGCCAGGATCAGCCCTGGCTGAAAGAGACTGCGGACTACATGCGGATCCGGGTCGCCCTCAACCAGTCCCAACAAAGCGCCTTCGATGACTGGGGCACCCTGGATCGCAACCTGATTGACCAGGCTGCCGTGCAGCGCGCCGAGCAGTTCATCGCCGACTATCGCAGCCGCTACCCAGAGGGGCGCTATCTCGACTCCGCCAACGGGCTGCTGCGCCGGCTTGCCTGGTTCAAGGGGGACGAGGCGGCGCTGGCCGGCCTGTTCCGGCAGGCGAGCCGCCAGCCGGGCAACCCGGAGCTGCTCAACGAAATAGACCTCAAGCTGTTGATGCAGCCCGGTTTCACTGGCTCAGCCGCCATGCCGCAGCTGACCCTGGTGCAGGATCTGCGCCGACTGCGGCTGCACGAGAGCTGGGACGAGTGGCAGCCGCTGCAAAGCGGCGAGCTGGCCCAGCAAAGCGCCCAGCTTGCCGGCAACCCGGCCTGGCTCGCCTACCTGCAACAGGCCGAGCGTTATTATCTGGCCAAGGATTATGCCGCCGTCATCGCCGCCGCTCCCGCCCTCGGCAAGGGGCCACTCGACAACCTGGCATTCAGCCAGCAGGTGCTCAAGGGCATGGCGCTGGCGGCCAGTCAGGCGCTGCCCGAGGCGGAGCAGCAGTGGCGCGCCCTGCTCGCCAGCCAGCCCACCCCCTTGCAGGATCAGCTGCTGCAACTGGCGCTGGCCATGACCCTGGAACGGGCCGGCCGGCTGGAGCAGGTGTTTGCCAAGGAGAGCCCCATCCAGAGCGATCACTACCGCATTCCGCTGCTGGAGTACGTGGCGCCGGCCCCTCTGCTGCGCCGCATGGTGCAGGATGAGCAGGCCTCCGACACCCTGCGCCAGCGCGCCGGCCACACCCTGCGCTACAAGCAGCTGACCCACGGCGACTATCGGGGCTTCCTGCAGGATCTGGCGCTGACCCCGCTGGCCGCCCCGTTCGACTGGCAAGGGAGCCAGGAGTATCAATGCCCGGCGCTCACGGTCGTGGTCACCACCCTGGCGGACAACCCCAAATCCCCCAAGGCGCTCAACTGCCTCGGCGAGTTTTTCCTGAGCAAGGGGCTGGACTGGGATCCGCTCCTGCAGCGGCCGGGGGCCGACACTCTGGCGGGCAGCCGGGATCTGTTTGCCGGACAGCAGCGCAGCCGGCTCGACTGGTATCAACAGGTGATCGCCAACCCCAAGGCCGCCAAGGAGGAGAAGGCCTACGCCCTCTACCGCGCCATCAACTGTTACGCCCCTAGCGGCAACAACAGCTGCGGCAGCCAGGAGATCCCCCTCAGTCAGCGCAAGGGCTGGTTCAACACCCTCAAACGCCAGTACGGAACGAGCCAGTGGGCCAAACAGCTCAAATATTACTGGTGATGCTGGCGCTATTGAGCGCCGAGGTCAGCGCCGCCGTCGAGGCGAGCCACTACCGCCAGTTCTGGCTGTGGGCCGGGGTCAAGCCCCAGCCGGTGCTGCAGCAGGCGGAGCGGCTCTATCTGCATCAGGGGGAGATAGGCCCGTTTGATGCGCGCCAGCCCGTGCGTTTTCAGGGGCAGGGCATAGCGCCGAGCAAGCTGCCGGTAAAGGAGCTCTGGCTCGCCTATCGGGTGGAGCGGCTCGACTGGGATGAGGTCTTGCTCAAGAGCCTGACCAACCAGCTGGCGGCCTGGCAGCGCAAGGGCAATGAGGTGCGCGGCATCCAGATAGACTTCGATGCCCGCACCCACCGGCTGGCGGACTATGGCGACTTCCTGCGCAAACTGCGCAGCCAGCTGCCCACCGGCTGCGCCATCAGCATCACAGGCCTGCTGGACTGGACCCGCACCGGCGACGTCGCCACCCTCAACGCCCTCGCCGGCACGGTCGACGAGCTGGTGGTGCAGACCTACCGTGGCCGCCGCACCGAGCCGGGCTACGCGCGCTACCTGCAAACGCTGACGCGGCTGACCCTCCCCTTCAAGGTGGGGCTGGTGCAGGGAGGTGAGTGGGATCAAACGTGGGAAAGCAGGCTGGCCGACTCGGCGGCCTATGGCGGCGTGGTGGTGTTTCTTGTCAATCCGTCGCCCTCCCCCCACCGCAGTGAGCTCGGACGAGGGGTTGACCGGCACGGCACCTCTGTAACAGAGTAATAGCTCTTTTTGACTCCATCACATGCCATACTTGTTCCGATCCTGAACCGGCCAAGGAGTGCCAAGGATGCAGATCCTCCTGATCGAAGACGACACCATGCTCAGCACGGCGCTCTCCCAGGGGCTGAGCCAGCAGGGCATAGCATCAACCCAGCTGACCCACTGCAAGGAACTGGCAACCCTGCCAACCCTGCTGCGCCAGCAGTCGTTCGACGCCATCATCTGCCACCAGAGCCATCACCAGGACCTGGAGGGAGTGCGCATGCTGCAGGAGGCTCACTATCTGGGGCTACTGGAGCCGGGCTGCGTGCTGTTGTTGCTCAATGCAGACCCGGAGCCACTCCACTATCCCCCCTCGGATCTCTACTTTTCCCTGCAACTGACCATCCCCTTTACCCAGGAGCAACTGACCACCCGCCTGCGCGAGCTGGTACAGCTGACCGGGCTGACCCGGGCCCTGCCGGCCCCGATGCGGCTCAGGGAGTGGCAACTGAGCTGTGCCCTGTGCGAGGACCTGCTCTATGAGCAGCAGAAGTATCGGGAGCTGGGACAACAGCTGGACCGGAGCAAGGGCTACATGCTGCTGCAATGGCAGGATCACTTCCACGCCTCCCAGCACTACGCAGTCTGTACCACGGAATATGACGCCTGGTGGCCGCGCAAGGGATTGATCTACGCCCTGCTGGGACTCGGCAGGCTGGAGAGTGCGCGCAAGGATCTGGCCCGCAACCGGGAGCGGCTGCCGCCGGCCCTGCAGCTGGAGCTGGCGCTGGCCTGTTTGCTGCACGAGGGGCAGTGGGAGGCGGCCTGGGACGTGCTCGGCCATCTGCTGCAAAAAAACGCCTGGCAACCGGAGTGGCGTCAGGCGGCCATCCTGCTGGCACTGCTGATCAAGGATGAGGGCAAGGCGCTGGAGCAGGCCAATGCCCTCAGCCTGCGCTTCTTTGCCGATCACAAGCTGCGGGTATCCATCGAGAACTTCATCCTCAATGCCAGCCTGGCGGTGCTCTGGCATTACCCGAGCGCCGCCAGGATCAGCTCACTGCAGCAGGAGTATCGCTACCTCAACCAGGCCGTCACCCTGCGAGCTCATGAGGACGCCCTGCTCAAGGCGCTGATGCTGAGCCTGGACTACCGCTTCGACGAGGCCCTGCTGCTGCTGGCCAAGCACCCGCCGGAGAGTGCGCGGGACAACCACCTCAACCAGCTGCTCGGCTTCGCCGTCAGCCAGTTCTGCGGACTGCCCCACCACGCCAAACGCTACCTGACCCAGCTAGGCCAGTATCAGGCCAGGGTCGCCCCGGCCCCGCTGCTGCAACAGCTGTTCAAGCAGGTCGTCATCGACTTGACGAAACAACTGGAGCGGCGCGAGCTGCGGCTGACCTATCTGCGCCAGGAGCGGCAGCGAGCCGCTGCGGCCGGTCAGCACCAGCTGGCCGTGCAGTATGCGCTGACCCTGCAGGAGGAGTTCCCGGCCCTGCCTGGCGATGCCTGGCAGTTGCTGGAGCTGCTGCAACTGTGCTGGCCGGCCGGCATGGCAGCCCCCAGGGTGGCGCTGCTGGTAGACCGGCTGGAGCGGCGCCTCAACCACAGCGCCTCCTTCATGGAGCATCATGCCGAGGAGTACCAGAAGACGCTGCTGCAGATCCGCTCACACCTCAATACCCGCCTGCCCACCACGCCCCCCAACTAGGCCCTCAGGCCCGGCCAGCGCCGGGCCGCTCTTACAGCAATCCCCGCACCAGGATCCCGCCGATCAGCAGCGGGGCCACCAGGCGCCAGCACCAGAGCAGGCAGAACCGCAACACTGGCGAGAGATCCGCCGGCACCATGCGATCCCCCAGTCGCCAGCCCAGCAACAGGGTCAGTACCAGGCCGAACAGCGGCATCATCAGGTTGGAGGTGAGGTAGTCCAGCACATCGAAGATGGTCTTGCCGAACAGGGTGTACTCGGCCCAGGGGCCGAACGACAGGCTCACCGGAATGCCGCAGGCCATGATCAGCAGGGTCAGCACCCGGCAGGCGCCACGGCGCGACCAGCCCCACTCTTCGGTGGTGAAGCGCACCAGGTGCTCCAGCATGGAGATGGAGGAGGAGAGCGCCGCCACCAAGAGCAGCAGGAAGAAGACCACTGCCAGCCCCTGGCCGAACGGCAGGTGGTTGAACACCGCCGGCATGGTCATGAAGGTGAGGCCGGGGCCGGCGGTCGGATCGATGCCGGTGGAGGCGAGCACCGGGAAGATCATCAGCCCTGCCAGCACCGAGATGAGGCTTGCCAGCGTCACCACCCAGACGCCGGAGCGCAGCACGCCGTCACTGCTGGGCAGGTAGGCGCCGTAGGTGGTGTGTACCCCCAGGCCAATGGAGAGGGAGAAGAAGGCGAGCCCCAGGGCATCCAGCACTCCCTGGCCGGTGAGCTGGCTGAAGTCGGGCAGCAGGAACTGGCGCACCCCGGTCATGGCGCCGGGCATGGAGAGGCCGGTCACCACCAGCAGCAGCATCATCACCAGCAGGGCCAGCATCATCCAGCGCAGCGCCCGCTCCACCCCCTTCTGCAGGCCCCCCTGCACGAACCACCAGGTGAGCCCGGCAAAGATGAGGTGGGTGATGGCCGGCCAGAGAGGATCGCTCACGTAACCGGTGAAGAGGGCGGTGAGGGCGCTCGCCTCACTCAAGTTCAGCTCGCCACCGATGGCCAGGGCCGCGTACCCCACGGTCCAGCCCCCCACCACGCTGTAGAAGCTGTAGATGAAGAAGCCGCACAGGACCCCCATGTAACCCATCCAGCGCCAGTTCGGCCCCACCAGCTTGCGGAAGGCACCGAGCACCCCGCGCTGGCTATGGCTGCCGAGCAGGGTCTCCCCCACCTGCACCGCCACTCCCAGGGTGAAGCTGAACAGCAGAAACACCAGCAGGAAGGCGCCGCCGCCGTTGGTGGCAGTCACATAGGGAAACTTCCAGATGGCGCCAAGACCGATCGCCGAACCGGCGGCGGCCAGCACATGACCGAGACGGGAAGACCACTGAACCTGGCTCATACAACCTCCGGGCAAGACAACATCACATCGATACTCCATGGATAACCGCACGGTGCGGGCAACAAAAAAGGCCGCCTGGTGGCGACCTTTGCAATGAACATTCAGACAAGCTGTGCGTGCAAGGTCACCTCTCTTGCGAGCCAAAAAATCGACCGAACAGTGCGCAGCGGGGTGACATGAATAAGCGGGCCTGAATGCCAAACGGGATCACAGCCTAAACCATGGAAAGAAAAATTGACACAACGCGATCAACTTTTTTTCATCCCCCCCTTCAAAAAAGGATTCTCTGCCGCGGCCGGCAAAGATCATCAGGCAGCCCAATCCCTTGAGCAATAATAGAGTTAGCCTCGGCAGGCCGGTCAGCGACCGCCCGTGGCGACCCCCTTGCGCAACATGGATGCACCGACGTGACGCACCTGACCGGATACTGGATGAACTGGCTGCTGCCCTGGCTACTGCTGCCCGCCCTGGCGCTGGCCACGCCGCAACCCCCGCTGACCCTCATCAGCCACGAGCTGCCCCCCTTTACCCACACCAGTAACGGCAAGCTCGGCGGGCTGGCGGTGCAGCTGGTACAGGAAGTCCAGCAGGAGATGGGGGTCCACTACCCCATCAAGATCTACCCCCTCAAGCGGGCGCTCGCCCTGACCCGGGTCGAACCCGGCTTCGCCCTGTTCGTCATCCTGCGCACGCCCCATCGGGAGTCCCAGTTCAAGTGGGTGGGGCCGCTGTTTCCGAACCGGGTGGTGATCTACCAGACCAGAGGCAGCAAGCCGCTGACCGACCTGGCCCAGCTGCGCAAGCTGCCGCGGGTCGGCGTGCTGCTCGGCAACGCCGATGACGAACTGCTCACCCGGGAGGGTTACACCAACCTGGTGCGCTGCCAGACCATCGAAGATGCCATCGAGCTCCTGGTGCTCGGCAAGATAGACGCCTTCCCCATGGGGGATCAGATCATGCCGGCCATCCTGGCCAAGATGAAGTTCTCCCCCCGCAGCGTGGTGAACTCCGGGTTGCTGCTGCAGGAGAACTGGCTCTACATCGTCTTCTCGAAGAGCGAGGATGATGCCGTGATCGCCCGCTGGCAGGCCGCCGTCGACAAGGTGCGGGCCCGCCACCCGCAGGCGACACCGGCCCCCCTTCATCCCTGAGCCGGTTATACCAGCCCGCGTACCAGGATGCCGCCGATGAGCAGTGGCGCCAGCCAGCGCCAGCAGCCCATCAGCAGGGTGTGCCAATGCAGGGCCAAGCCGGCAGGCAGTGCCTGGCGACCGAGCCGCCAGCCCAGCAGCAGGGTGAGCGCCAACCCGAACATCGGCATCATCAGGTTGGAGGTGACGAAGTCGAGCAGCTCGAAGATGTTCTTGCCAAACAGGGTCACGTCCGCCCAGGGGCCGAACGACAGGCTGACCGGAATGCCGTTGGCCATCACCAGCACAGTGATCAGGCTGCAGGCGGCCCGTCGTGACCAGCCCAGACTCTCGCTGACGAAGCACTGCAGGTGCTCCAGCAGCGAGATGGCGGACGAGAGTGCCGCCACCACCAGCAGGGCGAAGAATACCACCGCCAGCCCCTGGCCGAACGGCAACTGCTGGAACACCGCCGGCATGGTCATGAAGGTGAGACCCGGGCCGGAGGCGGGATCGATGCCGGTGGCCGCCAGCACAGGGAAGATCATCAAGCCCGCCAGCACGGCGATGAGGCTTGCCAGCAATACCACCCAGAGGCTGGAGCGGCCGACCCCCTCGCTGGAGGGCAGGTAGGCGCCATAGGTGGTGTGGATGCCCAGACCAATGGAGAGGGAGAAAAACGCCAGCCCCATGGCGTCGAGCACGCCGGACATGCCGAGCTTGCTGAAGTCCGGCATCAGGAAGTGGCGTACCCCGGCCATGGCATTGGGCAGGGTGAGACCAAAGGCCACCAGCATCAGGATCATGATGAAGAGGGCCGGCATCATCCAGCGCAGGGTGCGCTCCACCCCCTTCTGCACGCCCCCCTGCACGAACCACCAGGTGAGCCCGGCAAACAGCAGGTGGGTCAGCACCGGCCAGAGCGGATCCCCCACATAGTTGTTGAAGCGGGCGGTGAGGGCCGCGCCATCGCCGTGCTGCAGACTGCCCGCCAGCGCCATGCCGGTGTAGCCCAGGGTCCAGCCGCCCACCACGCTGTAGAAGCTGTAGATGAGCAGGCTGCTGAGCAGCCCCATGGCGCCGACCCAGCGCCAGCGCTTGCCCATCAGCTCACCGAAGGATCCCACCACCCCGCGCCGGCTCAGGCTGCCGAGCAGCGTCTCCCCCATCAGCACCGCCACCCCCAGGGTGAAACTGAACAGCAGAAACACCAGCAGGAAGGCGCCACCGCCGTTGGCGGCCGTCACATAGGGGAACTTCCAGATAGCGCCGAGACCGACTGCGGAACCGGCGGCGGCCAGGATATAACCGAGCCGGGATGACCATTGGGACTGCTTCATAAGAACTCCAACCGTGGGGCCCGCCACAAGGGGCCCAAAATGACGCTCAGAGTACGGGGAGGGCTGCGCAATCACAACGCCACTTATCTGGATAAAGCGCGCATTATTGGCATCATTACCTAATTAAATTCTATTTAACGCACAATCCTGCCAACAAATAAAAACCGGAGCAATTTTGCTCCGGTTTTACAGGGTGGTGGGACAGCTTTGGGGACTAGATCACCCCCAGCTCCCGTAGCCGTTCCATCAGGTAGCTGTGGGCGGTATGACGCTCGGAGAGCACCACGTCCGGCCGCGGGTGGAGGAACAGCGGCAGGGAGATGCGGGACTTGGCGGCGCTGCCGCCGGTCGGGTTGATGACGCGGTGGGTAGTGGAGGGGTAGTAGCCGCGGGAGGCCTCCTGCAGCATGTCGCCGATGTTGATGATGAGAGTGCCGAAATCGCACGGCACGTCCATCCACTCGCCGTCGGACCCCTTCACCTGCAGGCCAGGTTCGTTGGCGGCGGGCAATATAGTCAGCAGGTTGATGTCTTCGTGGGCGGCGGCGCGGATGGCGCCCGGCTCTTCGGTGCCGTCGAACGGCGGGTAGTGCAGCACCCGCAGCAGGGTTTTCTGGCTCTCTTCAATCATGGAGGAGAGCGGGCAGCTGTAGTGGGCGGCGATGTCGCTCGGGGTGTACTGCTCGACCCAGCCCAGCAGCTCGGCCGCCAGGTCGTTGGCGAGGCGGTAGTACTCCATCGCCTGCTCTTTCAGCTCGGCCGGCATCTGGCCCCAGGGGTAGATGTGGAAGTACTCCTTGATGTCCTTCTGGCTGTGGCCCTTGGCCACTTCGGACACCGACGGCGGGAAGTAACCGTCCTGAGTCTCGCGATTGAACAGGAAATCCTGCTTCTGCTCGCTCATGAAGAAGCGATACCAGTTGTCATAGATGGACTGCACCAGCTCTTTCGGGATGGGGTGATTGGTCAGCACCCCGAAGCCGGTGGTCCGCAGGGATTCGGTGAAGCGCTGCGCCGCATCGGGCGAGCGGTAATCGACGGTCAGGACTTTCATTGTTTTTGTTACGCGCCAGTTAAAAGATGGCGCAGTTTACCCCGTGACCGGCGACAAGGAAAGGGCTCGGGCCGCCACGTCGCCAGCCTGCGCAAATAGTGACAAACCGCTCAAAAAACGGTGTCGGCCGACGCCGCTTTTCATTCCTTGTCCTGCCCCAGCATCCTCTCTAGAATGCCCCCCATCATCTCTCTCGGAGCCCGTCGTCCATGTCCCCCAAGATCCTGTTGCTGACCCTGCCCTTCCTGCTCGCCGGTTGCAGCTCGCTGTCGGAAGAAGAGTGCCGCACCATGAGCTGGTACAACCTGGGTTATCAGGATGGCGAGCAGGGCAAGACCCCGAGCGCCACCCGCGACTACGTCTCGACCTGCGGCGAATACGGCCTCAAGGTGGACGAGGCGGAGTGGAAACGGGGCTATGCCAAGGGGCTGGAGCTCTACTGCATTCCCGAGCTCGCCTACAGCAAGGGCAAGTCCGGCGCCGAGTACCTAGGGGTCTGCCCCAACGATGCCAGCTTCCTGACCCAGTACGATCGCGGCCGCAAGGAGTACCTGGTGGAGAAGCAGCTGAGCGATCTCAAGAGCGAGATGGAGCGGACCGAGCGCGACATCGAGACGCTGGAGCGCCAGATCAGCAACGAGAACGACAGCAAGCAGCGCGACTACTACCGCGCCCAGCGCGAGCGCGCCATCCGTCACTACGAGGGGCTGCGCCGCGACTACAACAGGATCCGCTTCCCGGATCGGGTGATCCAGTTCACCTTCGGGAACTGACAAACCAAAAGGGGCCGACAGGGCCCCTTTCTGTTTCTGTCCCTCTCTGTTTCTGCCCCTCAGGCGGGCAGAACCCAGCGCTGCAGCGCCAGCGCGATGCCGTCTTCGTTGTGCTCGGCGGTGACCCGATCCGCCAGCGCCTGGATCTGTGACGCCGCGTTGCCCATGGCCACCGCCAGCCCCACCTGCTCGAACATGCTGATGTCGTTGTTGTTGTCACCAAACGCCACCACGTTCTCCATCGAGATCCCTTCACTCGCGGCCCACTGGGCCAGCCGGTTACCCTTGCTGCAGCCGGGCTGCACCAGCTCCACCGCATAGGGCGCCGCCCAGTCGCAGGTGAAGGGCAGCTGCGCGACCACCTCTGCCATGAAGTGATGGAGCAGAGCGGGATCCTGGTTGAACAGCTCCAGCTTCCAGACCGGCCGGCTGAGCCAGCTCGCCAGATCCTCCGCCGGCAGCAGGGAGATCTTGAGATGATCCGGCTGGGCCGCCGACCAGTGGCGCATCCGGGTCACATGCTCCTCGCAGCCGAGGTAGCCGATCCCCTCATCGAGGTGGAACAGGGCTCCCATCTGGTGCGCCTGCACCTCGGCCAGCAGCCGGCCGAGGGGGGATACCGCCAGCGGATCCCCGCTCAGGATCCTCTCCTGCACCGGATCATAGAGGTAGGCGCCGTTGCTGCAGATGATGGGGGTGTCGAGGGCCAGCTCGTGATGGAAGGGGCGGGCTGTCATGAAGTGGCGCCCGGTCACCAGCAGCACCTTGATGCCGTGGGCGCGGGCCTGGGCCAGTGCGGCCCGGGTGGCGGACGAGATCTTGTGATCCCGGGTCAGCAGAGTGCCATCCATATCCAGTGCAATGGCCTGAAAACGACTCATATCACCTCCAAAATGTCGAAACGAATGCGGTGCCATACCTACCCGCTTCCAACGCCAGGGCCTGATAACAACTCATATCACCGCCAAGCGTGTCGAAACGAATGCGGTGCCATACCTACCCGCTTACAACGCCAGGGCCTGATAACAACTCATATCACCGCCAAGCGTGTCGAAACGAATGCGGCGCCATACCTACCCGCTTCCAACGCCAGGGCCTGATAACGATTCATGCCACCGCCAAAGGCTGAGCATCGCAAGGTACAGATGAAGCAAGGGAGCACCGGGTGATCGGGCAAGCGAAGCAAAGAGCCATACCGTCCCAGAGTCGGCGCCACGATGCAAGCGCCGGCAGCCCCCTCCGTCTCGCTCTGTGATCCCGTCAGCCGGCTTCCATCTGGGCGTCGAGCCGCTGCCGCCGATCCGCCGCCCGGCGCAGGCCATAGAAGCCGGCTGCGCAGAGCAGACCGCACAACGCCGCCAGATAGAAGGGCCACTCGGTACCCGCCAGCAGCACCAGGCTGCCGACCACTACCGCCAGGATCTCGCTGCCCACCGCCAGCCCGCGATAGAGCCCCATCGCCTGCCCCTGCTGCTCGGCGTGGCTGCGGTTGGAGACGGCCACCGAAGTAGCCAGCTCCCCCAGGCTCATGCCGATGCCGACCGGGATAAAGGTGAGCGCCAGCCCCCACCAGTGGCTGGGCAGAATGAAGAGCAACATGCCTGCCGCCATCACCAGATGACCGACGATCCCGAGGGAGCTGCCGCGCCAATGGCGAGCCAGACGGGAGCCCAGCCAGGATCCCGCGATCATGGGCACGCTCACCAGCACGGCGGCCTGCGCCAGCTGCACCGGATCCCAGGCCAGCCGCTCCACCAGCCAGACGTTGAAGTAGGTGAAATAGAGCTGCACCGCCCCGTAGCTGAGCAGGGTCAGCACGAAGTAGGGCAGCAGCACCGGCTGCAGCAACAGTTGACGGGAAGAGAGGGCTGGTGCCGGCTGCTCACTGCGGGCCACCGCCGGCCGATTGGGCAGCAGCCAGAGCACCAGCAGCAGGTTGACCAGGGTCATGGCCACCGCCAGCCAGGCCGCCAGGCTGTAATCACCGGATACCACGGCCGCATAGCCGCCGATCATGGGGCCCACCACCCAGCCCAGGTTCATGCCGATGTTGATCCAGGCGAAGCTGCGCGCCTTGGTCTTGGCGGTGCTCATGTCGGCCGCCATGGCCTGCACGATGGCGATGTCACCGTTGAAGAAGCCCTCCACCACCCGGCTCAGCAACAGCAGTGGCAAGGAACGCCAGGCGATCCCCAGCGCCATCAGGACATAGCCCACCAGCACCCCCACCAGACAGAGGGTCAGCACCGGCTTGCGGCCATGGCGATCGGAGAGACGGCCCAGCCAGGGGGAACCCACCAGCTGGAACAACGGATAGAGCCCCATGATGACCCCCAACCACACCTTGCGGCTCCAGTCCGACGCTTCCGGCGTCAACATGCCCTGGGCCGGATCCAGCAACAGCGGCGCCAGCACTGGGGATGGCAGGCTGAAGCCCGCCACCGCCAGCGTCACCGTCATCACCAATACCCACAAGCTGGCCTGTCCCTTGATCCTCTCCATCTTCGCCCCATTAAATAAAGTTATTGGTTTATTTATGTTGACCAGTGAGTGGGATTAAGTAAAGCGAATTGTTGATTTAAAGAATCCCTCTCCCCATAATGGGTACCTGAGCGCCACCCCTCTGGCGTGCCTGCCGATCACGAGAGCCGCCCCATGAATGCCAGCACCGACAAGATACTGCACCTGTTGAAGACCCAAGGCCCCCAGAGTGCCGCCGAGCTTGGGGAGCAGCTGCAGATGACCTCCATGGGCGCCCGCCAGCACCTGATGACGATGGAAGCCGACGGCTGGGTAAGTTTCAACGACGAGGCCCGCGGGCGCGGCAGGCCGGTGCGGCTGTGGCACCTCACCGAGCAGGCCTGGCAGCGCTTCCCCGACAGCCACAGCGAGCTGACCCTGCAGCTTATCGACAACATCCAGCAGCTGTTTGGCGCGGTGGGCATGGAGCGACTGATCGACCAGCGGGAACAGCAGCAGCTGGCCCGCTATCAGGCCGAGCTGAACCAGCCGGCGCTGGCCGACCGGCTGGCCAGGCTCAAGGAGCTGCGCTGCCGGGAGGGCTATATGGCTGACTTGCGCCAGGAGGAGGATGGCAGCTGGCTGCTGTGGGAGAGTCACTGCCCCATCTGCGCGGCGGCGAGCGCCTGCCGGGGCTTTTGTCGCAGCGAGCTGGCGCTGTTTCGCCGCTTGCTGGCGCCGGCCGAGGTGGAGCGGGAACAGTATCTGCTGGAGGGGGATCACCGCTGCCTCTATCGCATCAAGCCGCAGCAGGGCTGAACGCCGCGCACAAAAACAACAAAGCAGGCGCCGGGATGCCTGCTTTGTTGCCTTCGGGGAGGGGATGTCCTCGTTCCAGTCCGTCGTAGCCCGATAAGGTGGGACGGCTGATGGGGCTCTTGACCCGGTAAAGTCATTTGCCACAGAGACCGGGTTGGGTTTCTGTCTTGCCACCGGAAGATGTAACCATGGTACCCCTGCCGGCCCGGTGAGTGGTTGCGAAGTAGCATGTATTTTCAGTTGTTTTTGCAATAGTTCACCCTTAATCTAGGAAAAGTGAATTAGTAATTGCAACGAGGAACGGAGAATGCTGAAACTTGATCGCATTGACAGGCATATTCTGGAGTTGATGCAGGAGAATGGCCGCATCAGCAACCTGGAGCTGGCCGAGCTGGTCGGGCTCTCCCCCTCCCCCTGCTCCCGCCGGGTCAAGGCGCTGGAAGATGCCGGTCTCATCGACACCCACGTCACCCTGCTCAACGCTCGCCAGCTGGGGCTGACCCTCACCGCCTACATTCATATCTCCATGGACCGGCATACCCCGGAGCGGTTCGAGAATTTCGATCGGGCCATCAGCGAACTGCCGGAGGTGCTGGAGTGCGACCTCATCACCGGCAATGACGCCGACTACCAGCTCAAGGTGGTGGTGCGGGACATGGAGCACTATCAGCACTTCCTGCTGGACAAGCTGACCCATATCCCGGGGGTGACCGGGGTGCGATCCAGCTTCGTGCTGCGCCGGATCAAGCACAAGACGGCGCTGCCGCTTAACCACCTGGGTTGAGCGTCGGCCGCCCAGATCAGCGCGAGATAAAAAAGAGGAGGCCCAAGGGCCTCCTCTTTTTACATGTTCAAACTGCTGGAGCAGGCTGGTACTCAAACCGCCACCTGGCTCACGTCCTGCACCTGCAGGAGCCAGCCGGCCTGCTCCTGCTGCGGCTCGCCGCTGACCCGCAGCCGCTCGCCGGTCGGCACCCACTGCCCCTGGGGCAGGGAGACCAGCAGACTCTCGCTGCCGTTATCGAACAGCCAGCGATCCTCCCCCAGCGACTCGATCAGATAACCTTCCATCTCCACTCTGGACTCGGCTTGCCAGGATGGCGCAACGGAATCACGGCTCTCGATGAAATCCCCCTGAACACCAAAACTGGCCAGCCCCCACAGAATGGAGAGCCCAACCAACGATGATTGCATCTCGTCTCTCCTCTTTTGGAACTGTAGGGCCAGTATGGGAAGAGAAAACTGAGCGCACCATGAACAAGGTGGCAAAGTGCCGACGGGATCGCGAAAAAAACCGGCCAATCGGCCGGTCGTGTCATTTTATGGCGTCTGGATCACACTATTTGGCGGCTTCCTCTGCCATCCGTGCGGCCCTTGGCTTATTCGTCCACATGGCAACACCGCGATGATCCGCACAGATCCCCTCCTCCACCACGGCCCGCACCCGGGTGCCATCCTTGCAGATCGCCTGCCAGGCATCGGCATCGTCGATNGGCCATCGACGGGGAGTGGGAACTGGTGCTGCAGGCACCCAGCAGCAGGGCAAACAGGGGCAACAAGATTCTCATGGAGGGCTCCTCAGACGGATGGTCGGTCGAACTCAACGCCCCAGCTGGGCCGAGATGCGATCGCAGAGCTGCTTGAGCTGGGCCAGTTCAGCATCGGCCAGATCCACCTGATTGCGCAAGTTGTCCGCCAGACAGCAGCCCTGCACCTCCTGCTGCAACTGGCGGCCCGCCTCGGTCAAACAAATGCATTTTTGCCGCTCATCCTCGCGGGAGACGGTGCGGGTCAGCCAGCCCTTGCTCTCCAGCCGCTTGACGATGGGGGTCAGGGTCCCCGCATCCAGCCCGGTCTCCTGGCCTATCTCCTTGAGGCTGACCTCGTCCCGCGCCCACAGCGACAGCATCACCAGATACTGGGTGTAGGTGAGATCCAGCTTGTCCAGCAGCGGTCGGTAGGCCCGCATCACGGCATTGGAGGCGCTGTAGAGGGCAAAACAGACCTGCTTTTTCAATTCACTCATGGGGCACCTCGCTGACGACTGGGGCCAGTATACCCCAGGAGCATGAGGGGCTGAATAATTTGCACACAAAACAGTTGTCAGCCCTCCGTTTCAGGATTAACCTGATTTTAGTTTGCACGCAAACAAAATCATCCTGCGCCGCCGACAGACAGGGCCCGGCCCGTCGCCGGCGAGGCTTGTACCAGATCCAACGGGAGAACCGCCATGAATGCCACCAGCCATCAAACCCAACTGCTGCGCCGCCCGGTCGGCCTGCCCGCCGCCGCCGACTTCGCCCTGGTCGAGGTCCCGCTGCCCCCCTTGCAGGAGGGCGAGGTGCAGGTCGCCAACCAGTGGCTGTCGGTGGACCCCTACATGCGCGGTCGCATGAGCGAGGCCAAGAGCTATGTGCCCCCCTTCCCCCTCAACGGCCCCCTCGATGGCGGCGCCATCGGCGTGGTGGAGGCCTCGCGCCACCCGGATTTCGCGGTGGGCGACCGGGTGAGCAGCATGCTGGGCTGGCGTGATCGCTTCGTCGCCAACGGCGCTCAGCTGACCAGACTGCCCGACACCCGCCTGCCGCCCCAGCGCTTTCTCGGCGCCCTCGGCATGCCGGGCATGACCGCCTGGACCGGGCTTAACCGCATCGCCAGACTGCAGGCCGGGGAAACCGTGCTGGTGTCGGCCGCCTCCGGCGCCGTCGGCTCCATGGTGGTGCAGCTTGCCAAACGGGCGGGGGCCCGCGTCATCGGCTCCACCGGATCTGCCGACAAGGTGGCCTACCTCAAGAGCCTGGGGGCCGACGAGGTGATCAACTACCGTGAGACCCCGGATCTCGATGCCGAGCTGGCCAGGCTGGCGCCGGAGGGGATCCACGTCTACTTCGAGAACGTGGGGGGCGCCATGCTGGACGCCGCCCTCAACCACATGGTGGTGCACGGTCGCATCGTGATGTGCGGCCTCATCGAGCAGTACAACGGCCAGAGCGAGGCGAGCGGGCCGCGCAACCTCTCCCAAGTGATCCGCAAGCGCCTCACCATGCAGGGGCTGATCGTGTTCGATCACTGGCAGCATTACGGCGAGTTTCTGGCCGAGGTGACCCCGGCCTTCGACGCCGGCACCCTGCAGGCCGAAGAGACCGTTTATCAGGGGCTCGCCAGCATGCCGCAGGCCTTCATCGGACTGTTCGAGGGGCGCAACACCGGCAAGATGCTGGTCAAGCTGGGGTGATCCGCAGCTCTGGCGCCTGACGCCGCAGACTGCTTGCATGATGGGCCCATCCGACCTAAGGTGGGCCCGTTTTTTATGGTGCAATTCGCCGTTTGTGCAAGGAGCCGCTTATGGGTTCCCTGCTTGTCCCGCGTCATCCCTGCAAGGAGCCCTTCTTATGTCAACTCCCTATCCCCGCGTCGGTGTCGGCGTGATCCTCACCAACCGCCAGGGTCAGGTGCTGCTTGGCAAGCGCAAGGGGAGCCACGCCCCTTACTGGTCCATCGCCGGCGGCCATCTGGAGCTGGGAGAGACGTTCGAATCGGCAGCGATCCGGGAAGTGGCCGAGGAGACGGGTTTTCGGATCAGCAACCCCAGCGTCATCGCCGTCACCAACAACCTGGAGACCTGGCGTGAAAGCGGTCTGCATTATGTCTCGGTCACCCTGCTGGCCGAGGTAGAGGGAGAGCCCCAACTGCTGGAGCCGGAGAAGTGCGAAGGCTGGGTCTGGTGCGACCCACGCAATCTGCCCGAGCCTCACTTCGATGCCAGCCGCCAGTCCATCGCCTGCTGGCTGGCAAATCGTTGCTACCTGCCGACCTCGAGCCAGCCGGCCCCATAAACCATCGCCTGCTGGCTGGCGAATCATTGCTACCTGCCAACCTCGAGCCAGCCGGCCCCATAAACCATCGCCTGCTGGCTGGAGAATCGTTGCTACCTGCCAACCTCGAGCCAGCCGGCCCCATCAACCATCGCCTGCTGGCTGGCGAATCGTTGCTACCTGCCAACCTCGAGCCAGCCGGCCCCATAAGCCATCGCCTGCCGGCGACAAGGCGCGGCTACCTACCAGCAGCCCCCTGATTTGTCATAAAAAAGTCATCGCCCTGTCATATCATCTCCACCGTCTGATGAAATGCGCGAGGAGAGCGACGAGGTGGGACAGGTATTCATGCAATTTCTGTGGTTGGGCTGTGTCAGTTTTGGCGGGCCGGCCGCCCATATCGGCTACTTCCAGCGCACCTTTGTCGAGCGGCGGGGCTGGCTGACCCAGGCCGAATTCGCCCAGTTGCTGGCCCTCTGCCAGCTGCTGCCGGGCCCCGCCTCCAGCCAGCTCGGCTTTGCCATCGGTCGCCAGCGGGCCGGGCTTGGCGGAGCGCTGGCTGCCTTCGCCGGCTTCACCCTCCCCTCCTTCCTGTTGTTGCTGGCCGCCGCCATTGGTCTCGGCCAGCTCGGCAACAACGTCTGGCTCGATGCCGCCCTGCACGGCCTCAAGCTGCTGGCGCTGGTGGTGGTGGCCGATGCGGTGCTCACCATGAGCCGCCAGTTCTGCAAGACAACGCGCAATCAGGGGATCATGGTCGCCACTGCGGCTGCCCTCTGGTGGCAACCCGGCCTGCTCACCCAGCTCGTCATGCTGGCGGGCGCCGCCCTGCTCTGTGCCCGCCAGGCAGACCAAAGCGGCACTCCCTTGTCGTCTGCCGGCGCTGTGAGCCGACCCCACTGGCCCACCCTGCTGCTGTTCGCCCTGCTGTTTATCGGCTTGCCGCTGCTGGGGGGCTCCGTCGGCCAGCTGGTCGCCGACTTCTACCGGGCCGGCAGCCTGGTGTTTGGCGGCGGCCACGTGGTGCTGCCCCTGCTGGCGGAGAGCGCAGGGCACAGTCTCAGCCAGCAGCAGCTCCTGACTGGCTACAGCCTGGCCCAGCTGGTGCCCGGCCCCATGTTCACCCTGGCGACCTACCTCGGCGCCCAGTTGCTGCCGGCCACCCCGTTGGACGGCGCTCTGCTGGCGACCCTGGCGCTGTTCCTGCCCGGTTTTCTGCTGCTGTGGGCCATGGGCCCCTGCTGGCAGAGCTGGCTGGCCCGCCCTCGCCTCGCCGGCGCCGTGGCCGGCATCAACGCCGCCGTGGTGGGTCTGCTGCTGGCGGCGCTCTATCAGCCGGTCTGGCAGAGCGCCGTGCTGGCGCCCACCGATCTGGCGCTGGCCGCCGTCGGCTTCTACCTGCTGCGGGCACTCAGGCTGCCCATCCTGGCGCTGGCGACCCTGTTGATGGGCGCCACCCTGCTGCTGGCCTGAGCGACCCAGGCGGCGACCACAAAGAAACGGCCCCCTGCCAAGGCAGGGGGCCGTTTTTGCATGCATATCTATCGCCAGGCTCAGGGTTCTGGATCGAAATCCAGGCTCAGGCTGTTGACGCAGTAGCGCTGGCCAGTCTCGGTCGGCCCGTCCGGGAAGACATGGCCGAGGTGGGAGCCGCACTGACTGCAGGTGATCTCCACCCGTTTCATGCCGTGGCTGTTGTCCTCTGTGTAGGTCACGGTCCCGTCGATGGCCCGATCGAACGAGGGCCAGCCGCAGCCCGAATCAAACTTGGCGTCCGAGTGAAACAGCACGCTCTTGCAGCAGACACACAGGTAGTCGCCGCTCTTGCGGTTGTGGAGCAGGGCGCCGCTGTAGGGACGCTCCGTGCCCTTCTCCCAGCAGACATGAAACTGCTCGGCGCTCAGCTTGTCGCGCCATTGTTCGGGGTTGTTACTGCTCATTCCGACTCCTCACCACTGATAACGGTGCCCAGCATACCCAGTCAGGGCGCCGCACTCTACCCCGCCAGCGGGAACTGTGATCCCGTTGGCAACACGGCGGCAACATCCGCAGTGGCCAGCGCCTCTTCCTCCGCCAGCGCCACCGCACTCAGGGCCACCCGCTCCAGCAGCTTGAGGGAGTGGGCCCGGCCCACCGCCACCTGCCGCTTGATGTCGTCGGGCAGGAACGGCAAGCCGTCATTGGTGGCGGTGTCGATGGTCTGGATCCACTCCATGCCATCCCCCGGCGGCGGCAAGCGAAACTGGATGTCGTAGTCGCTGGCGTTGAACAGCACGAACCAGCGCTCCCCGCAGCAACCAATCATCCCGATGTCCATGGCAAACGCCTGCCCCATGGGGGCGTGCCAGTCCTGATCGGTGAGCTGATGACCGTCCGGGTGATACCAGTTGACCTGGTGGCAGCTGCTGGGGGCGCCATTCCAGCTGTCGTCGCTCAGCTGCAGGTTGGAGAAGACGGTGGACTCCGCCCGCAGCGCCATCATCTGCTGGGTGAAGGCAAGCAGCCGCTCGTCCTCCGGTCGCCACTGCCAGTTGACCCAGCTGATCTGGTTGTCCTGGCAGTAGGCGTTGTTGTTGCCAAGCTGGCTGCGGCCCATCTCGTCGCCGGCGAGGAAGTGCGGTGTGCCCTGGGAGAGCAGCAGGGTGGCGATCAGGTTGCGCTTCTGCTGCTGGCGCAGGTTGTTCACCCTGGGGTCGAGCGTCGGCCCCTCGACGCCGTGGTTGCAGGAGAGGTTGTTGCCGTGGCCGTCCCGGTTGTCCTCGCCGTTGGCCTGGTTGTGGCGCTGGTTGTAGGAGACCAGATCCTCCAGGGTGAAGCCGTCGTGATAGCAGAGGTAGTTGACGCTGGTATGGGGGGAGCGCCAGTTCTTCGGGAACAGATCCCGTGAGCCCACCAGCCGGGTGGCAAAGTCCCCCATCTTGCCCGCATCGCCGCGCCAGAAGGCGCGCACCGTGTCGCGGTAGCGGTCGTTGATCTCCAGCCACTGGCTCGGAAACTGGCCGAGCCGATAACCGAACGGGCCGATATCCCAGGGCTCGGCGATGAGCTTGACTCGCGCCAGCACGGGATCCGCCATCATGGCCTTGAAGAAGGCCCCCATGGGGTCAAACTCCCCCGCCTCGCGCGCCAGGGTGACCGCCAGATCGAAGCGAAAGCCGTCCACCTGCATCTCGGTGACCCAGTAGCGCAGGGCATCGAGCACCAGCCGCAGGCTGTTGGGGTGATCCAGATTGACGCTGTTGCCGCAACCGGTGACGTTGGCGTGGCGAGTGTAATCGGGGCCGTGGGCCCCCGCCTCGAAGGCGTAGTAACCGGCGTTGTCAAAGCCCTTGAAGGAGAGCACTGGACCGTCGAAGCCCGCCTCCGCGGTGTGGTTGTAGACCACGTCCAGGATCACCTCGAGCCCGGCTCTGTGCAGCTCGCGCACCATGGTCTTGAACTCGGTCACCGCCTCCTGCGCCGCATAGCGCGGCTCGGGGGCGAAGAAGGCGATGGGGTTGTAACCCCAGTAGTTGGTGAGCCCCAGCTGCTCGAGCCTGGGCTCGGACATGAAGGCCGCCACCGGCATCAGCTGCACCGCGCTAACGCCGAGGGACTTGAGATGTTCGATGATGAGCGGGTGGCAGATCCCCAGATAGGTGCCGCGCAGCTCGCTCGGCACCCCCTGATGCTGGCGGGTGAGGCCCTTGACGTGGGCCTCGTAGATGACGGTGCGGGCTGGCTCGATGGCGGGCTTGCCCACCCCCTGCCAGTCGAAGGCATCATCCACCACCACCGATTTGGCCACCATGGCCGCGCTGTCCCCCTGATAGAGGGCATCGTCCCAATAGGTGGGGCGGCTGAGTGCCTTGGCATAGGGGTCGATCAGCAGCTTGTCCGGGTCGAACAGCATCCCCTCCTGGGAGATGCCGTGCACCCGGTAGCCGTAACGCTGGCCGGCCCTAACCCCGCGCACATAGCCGAAGCGGTACTGGCCGCGCCGGCCGGGCAGCTCGAGACGAGCCAGCTCCCGCTCCTGCTCGTCGAACAGGCAGAGCTCCACCTTGTCCGATTGCGGCGCCCAGACGCAGAAGTGACAACCCGTCTTGTCGAGCAGCACTCCCAGCGGGTAGTCCTGCCCCTTTTCCATTGCAAACATCAAGGCTCCTGTTTGATGAACAAGGTTGCGAGCGGCGGCAAGTCCAGCACTATGCTGTGCGCCATCCCCTGCCAGGGGGTCGGCTCGGCGACAAAGACCAGACCCACATCATAGTTGCTGCCCCAGTAATGCTCGCTGTCGGTGTTGAGCACCACCCGGTAGTGACCGGCCGCAGGCACCCCGAGGCGATAACCGATACGCGGCACCGGGGTGAAGTTGCAGGCCACCACCAGCGGGTTGGCTCCCTGCTTGTCGGCCCGCAGCCAGGCGAAGATGCTGTTGTCGGCGTCGTTGTGATCCAGCCAGCGGAAGCCGTTCTGCTCATAGTCCGCCTGATACAAGGCAGCTTCATGACGGTAGAGGTGGTTGAGGTCGTGGATCAGTCGCTGCTGGCCGCCATGCTTGGGATACTGCAGCAGGTGCCAGGGCAGCTGGGCATCGTGATTCCACTCGTTGCTCTGGGCGATCTCGGTGCCCATGAAGTTGAGCTTCTTGCCGGGATGAGCATACATGAAGCCCATGTAGGCGCGCAGGTTGGCCGCCTGCTGCCACTCGTCCCCCGGCATCTTGTAGAGCATGGAGTGCTTGCCGTGCACCACCTCATCGTGGGAGAGCGACAGAATGAAGTTCTCGTCATAGTGGTACACCATGGAGAAGGTCATGTCGTTGTGGTGGTAGCGACGGTGAATAGGCTCCTTCTGCATGTAGGTGAGGGTGTCGTGCATCCAGCCCATATTCCACTTGAAGCCAAAACCCAGACCGCCCAGGAAGGTGGGACGGGAGACCCCGGCAAAGGCGGTGGACTCCTCGGCGATGGTCATGGCGTGGGGGTACTTGCCGTATACCTCCTCGTTGGTCCACTTGAGCAGGCTGATCGCCTCGTAGTTGTGGTTGCCGCCATCGACGTTGGGTACCCACTCCCCCTCGTTGCGGGAATAGTCCAGATAGAGCATGGAGGCCACCGCATCTACCCGCAGGCCGTCGACGTGGAATTTGTCGAGCCAGAACAGGGCGCTGGCCACCAGGAACTGGCGCACCGTATTGCGACCGAAGTCATAGATGTAGGAGTTCCAGTCCGGATGCCAGCCGCGGCGCGGATCTTCGTACTCGTAGAGCGGGGTGCCGTCGAAGCGAGCCAGACCGTGGGCATCGGACGGGAAGTGGGCGGGCACCCAATCCAGAATCACGCCGATCCCGGCCTGGTGGCACTGGTCCACGAAGTACTTGAAGTCGTCGGCACTGCCGTAGCGACTGGTGGGGGAGAACATGCCCACCGGCTGGTAGCCCCAGGAGCCGCTGAACGGGTGCTCGGAGACCGGCAGCAGCTCGATGTGGGTGTATTCCATCTCTTTGACGTAATCGACCAGCTCCACCGCCAGCTCGCGCCAGCTCAGGCTGTCACCGTTGGGGTGGCGCTTCCAGGAGCCGACGTGCAGCTCGTAGATGGAGAGCGGCTGCTCCCGCTTGTCGTTCAGCTGGCTCTCGCGCCAGGCGGCATCCTGCCACTGGTACTGGTCGTGGTCATAGACCACGGAGGCGAACGAGGGGTACTGCTCGCAGTAGAAACCCACCGGGTCGCTCTTGTGCGGCAGCCGGTTGCCCATGGGGTCTTTCAGTTCGAACTTGTAGCGATCCCCCGCCTTGAGGCCCGGCACGAACAGCACCCAGTGACCGCACTGGCTGCGCTGCATCGGGTGACGACGGCCATCCCAGAAGTTGAAATCGCCGATCAGGCTCACCGCGGTGGCGCTCGGCGCATAGACCGCAAAGCGCACCCCTTCCACTCGCTGGTCCAGATGCTCCACGGTGCGCAGTTGGGCACCGAGCGTGTGGTAGAGGTTTTCCGGCTGGTAGGTGAGCTCTGCCAACCCGGCCCAGCCCGCATCCTGGAACTGATAAGGGTCGATGACCTCGACGGTGGTATCTGGGTAGTCGGCAAGCAACTGGTAGGGGAAGGGATTTTTACGGCGGGTGAAAACAGTTTCAAAGAGGCCCGAATCATCGGTGGGCGCCAGGGTGGCAACAATCTTGCCCGACTTGAGATCCCTGACCCTTACGGCCTGGGCATCGGGTAACCAGACGGTCAGCTTGAGGCCGGGCCCATCCGGGTTGGCCTGCAGGCCTAAGTGGGAGAAGGGATCGGAACAGCGGGCTGCAACCAAACGTTCAACGAGCATCGAGATTTCCTTTCATAGCTGAGCATCCGCTCCGGCCTGGGCCGAAGCGGATGTAAGTGAGTCACGTTTTGTCGGCAGTGGCTCAACGACTGGCCTCGTCACGGGCCTGGCTCATCTTGCCTGCCAGCGCCTTGAGCGCCTCATTGGCAAAAATATCCTCCAGATCGGTGGAGAGCTTGCGGCGCCAGTTCGGGTACTCGTAACTGGTGCCCGGCACGTTGACCGGCTTGTCCATCTCCAGCCAATCCTCCAGCTGGGTGCTGAACAGGGCGCAGCTGCCGCGGGACATGTGCAGTTGCAGACCGTGGTTGAGCTCGGTGTTCATGCCGACCCAGTTCACGTCGTGGCTGATGTTGCCGGAGATCACCCCGTGGCCGTGCAGGCTGTCGAGAATGCGCTGCTTGGCCTGGTGGCGATCAGCATACAGGGTCTTGAGTACGTCTTCATCCGGATACAAGCCCAGCTCGCGCCCCAGCGCCAGATCGTCGCAATGCCAGAAGCCCTTGAGGGTCGGCATGTCGTGGGTAGTCAGCGCCGACATCGCCTGCTCGGCATAGTGCGCCGGGGAGATGAAGCCGCCATCGGCCTTGGAACGTTCGAAGAAGAACACCTTGTAGGAGTGGACGCCGTTCTCTTTCAGGGTCACATCGATCCCCTCCGGCACGGTACCGAGATCCTCGCCGATCAGCAGACACTGATTGCGGTGGGACTCGAGGGCCAGGATGCCGAGCAGGTCGTTGACCGGGTAATAGATGTAGGCGCCTTTGGCGGCGGACTCTCCGGGCGGCACCCACCACAGGCGCAGCAAGGCCATCACGTGGTCGATGCGCAGGGCGCCGCAGGAACGCATGTTGGCGCGGAACAGATCCACCATGGGCTGGTAAGCCGCTTCGAACAGCTGGTTCGGGTTCATGGGGGGCAGGCCCCAGTTCTGGCCGAGCGGGCCCAGAATATCGGGCGGCGCACCGACCGAGGCTTTCGGGCAGTAGAGATCCCGGTTGGCCCAGATCTCGGTGGAACCTTCGGAGACACCCACCGCCAGGTCGCGGTAGATCCCCATTACCATGCCCGCCGCCTTGGCACGGGCGTCGGCCCGGGCCAGCTGTTCGTCGGCCAGGAACTGCAGATAGAGATAGAAATTCACATCCTGGCGGTGCTCGGCCATCCAGGCCGCCACTTCAGGATTGTGGTAGTCGCGAAACGGCTCCGGCCACACCGGCCAGCCCCAGGCATTTTCGCCTTTGGCATAGAAGTGGGCTTGCAGGGCATCGAAGGCGGCCTGTTGTTGCAGGCTGTCGCCGCCGGCGGCGACGAACGCATCGAAGGCGGCCTGACGCTCGGCACTCAAGCTGGCCTGATCGAACACCTGACGCAGCATGCCGAGCTTGGTCTCGATGACGCCGGTGTAATCCACGTTGCCCTTGGCACGCAGCTCGCTCAGATGCTGCTGGAAAGCGGGGCTTGCCACTCCCGCCTTGAGGCCTGCGTTCCCTTGGAATTCGGGCACGGCCTCCACATCGATATAGGCCACGTTGAGCCAGCGTCGGGACGAGGGGCTGTAAGGGCTGGCGCTCTCCGGGTTGGCCGGATAGAGGGCATGGATCGGGTTGAGGCCGACGAAGTGGGCGCCCCAGGCGGCCATCTTCTCGACCAGCTGACCCAGATCGCTGAAATCACCGATGCCCCAGTTGTGGCGGCTGCGCAGGCAGTAGAGCTGCACGCTCGGGCCCCACACCTTGCGGCCATTGGCGATGGGAGGCTGCTTGTAGCACGCCTTGGGCGCGACGATGAGGCGCATGGTGGCGAGCGGCTCGTCGTTGCCCTCCTCCAGCAGGATCAGATCGTGATAACCCAGCTCTGGCTGCACATCCAGGGCCACGCGATAGGCCTGGCACTCCATCTCTTCGAATTCGGCCACGCCGACCAGCTCACCGTCGATGGGGGCAAGCTGACCGGACAACAGGCCGCCCTGCTCCAGCTTGAGCTGCCAGGTGAGGGCGTCGTTGACGAATTCGATGGGCAGACGGACTTCGAGGGTAATGGGCTCGCCGCTGCGGACCACCATCACGGGATCCAGCGCACGCAGCCAGTGCTGGCGGTGTTCCTGCTCAAGCTGCTCGGTCAGGGCGGCCTCGTCATCGACGCGGTAACCCATGGCGCCCAGCATGGCGGCCTTGCTCTCTTCGGATACCTGAGCCGGGTGGCCCCAGGCATCAACATACTCGCTGGCGATACCTTTAGCGGCAGCCAGCTGTTCAATCAGGGTGGTCATAGTTTGAGAATTCCCGCTGTGGATTCTATCTATACTATTTTGATTAATTTTTATGGGTGGTACTTGAACAGTGGCTCTATGGGCCATGCTAAACCGCGCACATTTTTACACATCTGTCTGGCTGGTTGTGTGACCGAGTAGGCACTATTGTTGATAACTGCCACGCCGGTTCAATCGATAGTTATTTCGCCAAAAGCTGGTAGTCAGTTACATAAACAGAAAATAAATTTCACAGTTTTTCATGATATAGCGCAATTTCAGACAGATTGTTGGTTGACTCGCGGGGGAGTTCTAGTAAATTTACAAGCGGAATTTTCTTTGACTACTGAACAGTTAGGTAACCAATTATGACTATCAAAGTAGGTATTAACGGTTTTGGCCGCATCGGTCGCTTCGTCTTCCGTCTGGCTTGCGAGCGCAACGACATCGAAGTTGTTGGTATCAACGATCTGATCGACGTTGACTACATGGCTTACATGCTGAAGTACGACTCCACTCACGGCCGCTTCAAGGGCACCGTTGAAGTCAAAGACGGCAACCTGGTTGTCAACGGCAAAACCGTACGTGTTACCGCTGAACGTGACCCGGCCAACCTGAAATGGGATGCCATCGGTGTTGACGTTGTTGCCGAAGCTACCGGTCTGTTCCTGACCGACGAGACTGCTCGCAAGCACATCGCTGCCGGCGCCAAGAAAGTTGTACTGACCGGTCCGTCCAAAGACGCTACCCCGATGTTCGTAATGGGCGTTAACCACGCTACCTACGCTGGCCAGGACATCGTTTCCAACGCTTCCTGCACCACCAACTGCCTGGCTCCGATCGCCAAAGTACTGAACGACACCTTCGGTATCGAATCCGGTCTGATGACCACCGTTCACGCTACCACCGCTACCCAGAAGACCGTTGATGGTCCGTCTGCCAAAGACTGGCGCGGTGGCCGCGGCGCGGCTCAGAACATCATCCCGTCCTCTACCGGTGCTGCCAAGGCTGTTGGCGTCGTTATCCCGGAACTGAAAGGCCTGCTGACCGGTATGGCTTTCCGTGTTCCGACTCCGGACGTATCCGTTGTTGACCTGACCGTCAACCTGAAGAAAGCGGCCACCTACGCAGAAATCTGCGAAGCGATGAAAGCTGCTTCCGAAGGCGCCATGAAGGGCGTGCTGGGCTACACCGAAGACGAAGTGGTTTCCACCGACTTCCTGGGCGAGCGTCAGACCTCCGTATTCGACGCCAAGGCTGGTATCCAGCTGACCGACAAGTTCGTTAAAGTTGTATCCTGGTACGACAACGAAATGGGCTACTCCAGCAAGGTTCTGGACCTGATCGCTCACATCTCCAAGTAATTTGGGATAAGCAATCAAGTAGCTTGAAAAAGGCGGCCATGGGCCGCCTTTTTGTATTCTGGACCGGGATTATTCCACCCCTCTCTTCTGAATGTGCGCGAGCACAGGAGTCCTCATGCAACCGACACGCACTCTGACTGCCCACTGTACCCTCAGCCACCACCCGGCAGGCCAGCCGCTGCTGACCATCGACAACGGCTACGCCAGGGCAGAAATCAGCCTGTTTGGCGCCCACGTGCTGAGCTACCAGCGCCACGATGAACCCGCCTCCATCTGGCTCAGCGACAAGGCAGTGCTGGATGGCAGCAAACCCATTCGCGGCGGCATTCCTCTCTGCTGGCCCTGGTTTGGCCCGGCGCCGGCCCGCGTCGGTAGCGGCAAACCCTCCCACGGCTTTGCCCGCACCAGCCTGTGGACGCTGGACGGCGTCTCCGATCACGGCGACGGTACGCTCGTCCATCTGTCTCTGCGCGACAACGAGACCACTCGTCAGCTCTGGCCCCACGCCTTCGAGCTGGAGCTGGATGTGCTGGTGGGCAAGGAGCTGGCCCTGGTACTGACTACCCGCAACACAGGTAAAGAGCCCCTTGTCTACGGCGGAGCCCTGCACACCTACCTGCAGATAAGCTCACCGGAGGCAGTGAGCGTCAGCGGCCTTGGCGAGCCCTATGCCGACAAGCTGACTGGCCAGAATGGCCAGCAGCAGGGCGCCTTGACCCTGAACGGGCCGCTGGATAGGGTCTACTGGCAGCCAGACGCCCAGGTCAGCATTCAGGATGGCGAGCGTCAGACCCGGGTAGTCAGCGGCAACCACGACAGCGTGGTGGTCTGGACTCCCTGGCTGGAAGGGGCGAGTGCCATGGCCGACATGAGCGATGACGGCTATCGCACCATGCTGTGCGTCGAAGCGGCCATCGCCAGCGAGGCAGGCGTGACCGTTGCGCCGGATGAAGGGCACAGCTTCTCCACCGTCATCATCTGACGATTCGGCTGACGGATAAATAAAGAGGGCTCCCGCGGGAGCCCTCTTTGCATCTTGCCATCAGAGACGATCAGGCGTTGCCCTGGGTCTTGAGCTTGAGCTCGGCGGCGAAGTTAAGCATGCGGTCGAGCGGGATCAGAGCCTTCACCCGCAGTGCCTCATCCACATGGATCTCGTGGCGCTCAGCGCCATCGGTCAGGGCTTCCTTGATGGCCACCAGACCGTTCATCGCCATCCAGGGGCAGTGGGCACAGCTGCGGCAGGTAGCACCATCGCCACCGGTCGGCGCTTCCACCATCTCCTTCTCCGGGCAGGCCTGCTGCATCTTGTAGAAGATGCCGCGATCGGTCGCCACGATGAGCTTCTGCTGGGGCAGCTCCCTGGCCGCCTTGATCAGCTGGCTGGTGGATCCCACCGCATCGGCCAGTTCGATCACCGAGGCAGGGGACTCCGGGTGCACCAGCACGGCGGCATCCGGATTCTGCTCCTTCAACTCGCGCAGGGCGCGGGCCTTGAACTCATCGTGGACGATGCAGTGCCCCTGCCAGCGCAGCATCTCGGCGCCCGTCTTCTTCTCGATATAGGCCCCCAGGTGACGGTCCGGGCCCCAGATGATCTTGTGACCCTGGCTGTCCAGGTGCTCGACGATCTCCAGCGCGATGCTGGAGGTGACCACCCAGTCAGCCCGCGCCTTGACCGCCGCCGAGGTATTGGCATAGACCACCACGATGTGATCGGGATGGGCGTCACAGAAGGCAGAGAACTGCTCGATGGGGCAGCCCAGATCGAGGGAACACTCGGCCTCCAGGGTCGGCATCAGCACCCGCTTGTGGGGGCTCAGGATCTTGGAGGTCTCCCCCATGAAGCGCACCCCGGCGACGATCAGGGTCTGCGCCTCATGATCGCGGCCAAAGCGGGCCATCTCGAGGGAGTCACCGACGAAACCGCCGGTCTCCTCCGCCAACGCCTGGATCTCGGGATCCGTGTAGTAGTGGGCGACCAGCACCGCCTTGCGCTCCTTGAGCAGTGCCTTGATGTCTGCGATCAGGGTCGTCTTCTGCTCGGCGCTCAGGGGAAGGGGCTTGGCCGGAAACGGATAGTCCATCTCGACTACCGGCGGGACATTGTTCAGTGCATTGCTCATTGCGACTGTTCCATCAACGCTTGGAAAGGCAAAAATTATAACCAGAAGCCGTGCACAAACCCATCAACAAATCAGGTGCCGTGCAAGCGTCCGAATATACTCATGTCATTCGTTGTCATTCTTGCCAAAGGAGTTGTCGGATGAAACAACGTTCACTCAAAACCAAGCTGCTGCTGCTCACCATGGGTCTGTTTATCGCCAGCGGCCTCGCCATGACCCTGATGCAATCCTCCTCGCTGAACTCCCTGCGCAACGACATAGTGAGCCAGACCCGCCAGGCGCTGGAGCAGGAGGTATCCCGAACCCTGCAATTTCAAGCCGAGCGCTATGCGGTGCAGATAGCCGCCCTGCTGCAACAGTCCTATCAGGTGCCGCTGGGCATGGCAGCCCAGCTGGAGGGCGGCATGGCACAACCTGACGGGCTGCTGAGCCGCCCCCAGGTCGAAATGCTGCTTCGCAGCCGTCTGCAGCAGGCCGGCGGTATCAGCTCCATCTACGCCCAGTTTGAGCCCGACGGGTATGACGGTCAGGATGCCAGCTGGATGGCTGGCGCCTCCCACTCCGTCGCCAGCAAGGGCAGCCTGGAGATTTACTTTACCCGGGATCAGGGGGGCCAGATCACCCAGCAGCCGGTGGATGCCGCCAGCAGTGCCGCCAAATACGACACCTCGGTCAACGAGTTCGGCATTCGCAACAGCGAATGGTACCTGTGCGGCCGCGACACCCTGCGCCCCTGCCTGATGGAGCCCTATCTCTACGAAATCAGCCCAGGCAACCAGATGCTGATGACCAGCCTGACGGTGCCCATCCTGAAGGCGGGCAAATTTGTCGGCATCACCGGCGTCGACATGAACCTCCCCATCTTCCAGCAACTGGCCGAGAGCCTCGGCAAGAGCCTTTACGACAACCAGGCCGAGGTCACCCTGGTCAGCAAGATGGGGCTCATCGTCGGCAGCAACCGCCACGCCGACAAGCTGGGACGGCCGTTGACGGAAGCCGGCCTCACGGCCCCTACCGGCCAGGCACAGAGCACGGAGAGCGACTTCATCCTGCAGCAACCGGTCAGGATCGATGCCGCCGACAGCCAGTGGTGGCTGATGATCAAGGTGCCCAAGGCGCTGGCCCTCAGCCAGGCCAACACAATCAGCAACCAGCTGGGCGACCTGCTGCAGGCCACCCAGCAGCAGCAGTTGATCGCCATCGTCGTCGTCACCCTGCTGGCGCTGGCGTTGCTCATCTGGTTCATCCAGAGCATCACGGCCCCCCTCTCCCTCATCAGCCGCCATGTGTCTCACCTCGCCAGTCACGAGGGAGACCTGACCCAGCAGATGAAGATAGACACCCACCAGGAGCTGATCGAACTGGGCGGCCACCTCAACGCCTTCCTCGGCAAGCTGCGCGGCATGGTGCAGGGCAGCAAGCAGATCGGCCAGCAGGTGCACCAGCAGGCCAGCGGCATGAAGCAGACGGCCGACACCATGCGCAGCAGCCTGGATGAGCAGAGCCTGGAGCTGGAGAGCGTGGTCAGCGCCATGCATCAGATGAGCACCACGGCGGTCAGCGTGGCGGGTTATGCGGAACAGGCGGCTCAGGAGTCTGAGACGGCGACCCACCACATAAGCACGGCCCAGCAGACCCTGAGCCGGGCCCGCAACGAGATCCACACCCTGGTCGAGGACATGCATCAGGCCGACAAGGCGGTCGCCCAGGTCGCCCAGCGCAGCACCAATATCAGCCGCATTCTCGACGTGATCAGGGCCATCGCCGAGCAGACCAACCTGCTGGCGCTCAATGCGGCCATCGAGGCGGCGAGGGCCGGCGACATGGGGCGCGGTTTTGCCGTGGTGGCAGATGAAGTGCGGGCCCTGGCCAACAAGACCCGGGAGTCCACCGACGAGATAGGTCAGCTCATCGGCAGCCTGCAGACCGAAGTCAGCAGCAGCCAGCAGTTGATGAGTACCGGCATCGCCCGTTCGGCCAGCACGGTAGAAGGGACGGAGCAGGCGTTTGAAGCCCTCAACCAGGTGGTCACCCAGATCCAGCAGATCCACGACCACATCAGCCAGGTGGCCACGGCGGCCGAGCAGCAGAGCGCCGTCAGCGACACCATCAACCAGAACCTGATGCGGATCGGCGATGCCGCCACCACCCTGGGACAGGAGGCCAATGCCAGCCACCGCCTGAGCGAGCAGCTGGAACAGGCCGCGACGGCGCTGGCCAACCAGCTCGAGCGGCTGAGAACCTGATGCCGAACAGCCATAAAAAAAGCCCGCATTGCTGCGGGCTTTTTCAATCTGGTGGTCGTTACTGGGATCGAACCAGTGACCCCCTCCTTGTAAGGGAGGTGCTCTCCCAGCTGAGCTAAACGACCTGGGATTCTGAAATGATGGTGGGTCGTGCTGGATTCGAACCAGCGACCAATTGATTAAAAGTCAACTGCTCTACCGACTGAGCTAACGACCCATCTAAATCATTTTT
>NZ_JBFODH010000011.1:0-97745 GCF_040908225.1 Aeromonas sp. R5-3
TTTGAACCGACGACCTTCGGGTTATGAGCCCGACGAGCTACCGAGCTGCTCCACCCCGCGTCCGAATTGTATTGCCACCACAAGAGACAGAGCAGATGCCCCTTGTTGTCTTCGTCTCCACCGCAGAGCATTGCCTGCCATGGACACAAATAGTTGGTTGCGGGGGCCGGATTTGAACCGACGACCTTCGGGTTATGAGCCCGACGAGCTACCGAGCTGCTCCACCCCGCGTCCGAATTGTACTGCCACCACAAGAGACAGAGCAGATGCCCCTTGCTGTCTTCGTCTCCACCGCGCGGCATCGCCTGCCATGGACACAAATTAGTTGGTTGCGGGGGCCGGATTTGAACCGACGACCTTCGGGTTATGAGCCCGACGAGCTACCGAGCTGCTCCACCCCGCGTCCATATTTTTTCGTTCAGGCTGAGCAGTAGCCTGTTCGAATTCTCTTGTTTATCAACACATTGTGAAACAAGGCTGATGCAAGAACTCAGATGGTTGCGGGGGCCAGATTTGAACTGACGACCTTCGGGTTATGAGCCCGACGAGCTACCGGGCTGCTCCACCCCGCGTCTGAGGTCGCCAATAATAGGCGCCGGCGCTCAGATTGCAAGTAAATATCCTAAAAAAACTTCATTCGTAGATTAAACCGGCATAAATCGCAGGAATTTGCAACAGAGCGCGGTTTTTTCAGGCAAGCAGCTTGTGGGCCAAGCTGGCGCACTACACTCAGATGGTTTGTAACTCCTCGTTTTGGGTAGGTTTATCATGCGCATCTCCGCCGGTCATTGCCGTCAATTGGGGGCCACACCCGAGCACGACGGCGTCAACTTCGCCATCTGGGCCCGTCTTGCCAGCAGGGTCGAACTGCTGCTGTTTGCCGGCGCCGACGATGCCACGCCGGAAGTGATCCCCCTCTCCCCCCGCCTCAACCGCACCGCCTACTACTGGCACATCCATATAGAGGGGATCGGGCTGGGTCAGCGCTACGCCTATCGTATCCAGGGCCCTTGGCGCCCCTATTACGGCACCCGCTTCGATGCCGACAAGGTACTGCTGGACCCTTATGGTCGCAGCATCGAGCTGGGCGCCAACTACGATCGCTGGGCGGCGGCCCGCCCCGGCAGCAACCTGGCCTGCTGCGCCAAGAACCGGGTAGTGGATACCCGCAACTACGACTGGGAGGGGGACAAGCTGCCTGCCCACTCCCTCTCCCGTTCGGTGATCTACGAGCTGCACCTGGGGGGCTTTACCAAGTCGCCGGACTCGGGGGTCGACCCCGCCCTGCGCGGCACCTACCTCGGCCTTATCGAGAAGATCCCCTACCTGCAATCCCTTGGCGTCACCGCAGTCGAGCTGCTGCCGGTGTTCCAGTTCGATCCCCAGGATGCCCCCAGGGGGCTCTCCAACTACTGGGGCTACAGTCCCATGTCGTTCTTCGCCCCCCACGCCCAGTACGCCAGCGGTGAGGATCCCCTCACCGAGTTTCGCGACATGGTCAAGGCGCTGCACCGCGCCAACATAGAAGTGATCCTGGACGTGGTCTACAACCACACCGCCGAGGGGGGTGACGATGGCCCCACCTTCTCGTTTCGCGGCATCGACAACGAGGCCTACTACATCCTCGACGCCAATCAGAAGGACACCAACTACTCGGGCTGCGGCAACACCTTCAACGGCGCCCATCCGGTGGTGCTGCGCATGATCATGGACAGCCTCCACTTCTGGCGCCAGGAGATGCACGTGGACGGCTTTCGTTTCGACCTGGCGGCCATCCTGTCGCGGGACGAATCGGGCCAGCCCCAGGCCAATGCGCCGACCCTGCGCACCATCGACACCGATCCCCGCATCGCCGACATCAAGCTCATCGCCGAGGCCTGGGATGCGGGGGGCCTCTATCAGGTGGGCAGCCTGGCCGGCGCCCGCTGGCGCGAGTGGAACGGCCAGTTCAGGGACGACGTGCGCCGCTTCCTGCGCGGGGATGACAACGCGGTGATGGCGTTCGTGGAGCGGCTGTGCGGCAGCCCGGACATCTACCACTACCACCACGCCGATCCGGAGAAGAGCATCAACTTCGTCACCTGCCACGACGGCTTCACCCTGTGGGACTGGACCAGCTACAACGGCAAGCACAACGAGGCCAACGGCGAGCAGAACCGGGATGGCTGCGATCACAACTTCAGCTGGAACCACGGCCAGGAAGGGCCAAGCGAGGATCCCCAGATCAACGCCCTGCGCACTCGTCAGGCTAAGAACATGATGGTGGCCACCCTGCTCTCGGTGGGCTCCCCCATGCTGCTGATGGGGGATGAGGTGCTGCGCACCCAGCACGGCAACAACAACGGCTACTGCCAGGACAACGACACCTGCTGGATGCACTGGCAGCCCGATGCCAGGGGGCAGGAGATGTTCCGCTTCATGAAGGAGCTGATCCAGTATCGCAAGCACCTGTTCCAGCGCCCGGAGCAGGAGAGCATGCCGCTGTCGCTGACCGAGATCCTGCGCCACAGCGAGATCTGCTGGCATGGGGTCAACGCCGCCCAGCCGGACTTCGGCCCTCACTCCCACGCCATCGCCATGTCGGCCCTGTCGAGCGAAACCCGGCTGGCCCTCTACGTGCTGTTCAACGCCTACTGGGAGCCGCTCACCTTCAACCTGCCAAGCCCCCCCAAGGGGGTCGGTGGCTACTGGCGCCGGATCCTGGATACCGCCCTGCCCTCGCCCGAGGACATCAGCACCTTCGGCATGCCGCTCGAAGGGTTGACCCGGGAGTACCTGGCCCAGCCGCGCAGCAGCTGCCTCTTCATCTGCGGCGCCGACGACTTCTACTAGAGGCCGCACACCAGGGCCGCAAACAGCCAGCAAAAAGCCCACCCCGGTTGCCCGGGGTGGGCTTTTTCATGATGCAGGTCGGTCAGGCCAGCTGATGCAGCACGCTGGTCGCCGCGATCTGGGCGATGATGAGGCCGCACAGGGCGGTGGAGACCACCACCGGCGCCGTCTCCTGCTGGCGGTAGAGCGGGCTGAACCAGAGCAACAGGGCGGCGATCAGCAGGGCGGCCTGGGTCAGCACGCCGGGGATCAGGGCATCGAGGCCGGCGCCGCTCCCCTGCCAGCCCACCAGCACCGCCAGCCAGAGCAGGCTCAGGATGGCGGCCACCAGCCCGGCCAGCGGCAACAGGGTGTTGAATGCCTGCAGACGGTGACGGGCTCGCAGCAGCATCAGATGGGCGAAGGCCGCCCCCAGCAGCACCATCTGCAGCAGGCCGCCAAGCCAGCCCTGGATCTGCAGCAAGCCGATGCCATAGACCAGCAGCGGCACCGCCGGCAGCCAGAACAGGGTGGCCGGGATGGCGCGCTTGCCCTCCAGCCGGGATTGAGCCAGCGACAGCACCACTCCCAGGATCAGGGCGGCGCCGCCACTCCAGATCAGCCAGTCGGCCGCCTTGGCCTCCACCGCCAGCATCAGGGAGAGGCCGGTGATCACCCAGACCGAGAAGAGTTGGGTGGTGATCCGCGAGCGCTGGCCCGGGCAGAGATCACCGCGCCAGAGCACCAGGCCCAGGGCGATGAGGGCCCCCAGCGCCATCAGGCCGGTCAGGGGAAAGAGCCAAAAAGGGAGTTGGACGAACATGACGCCTCCAGCAGCAAGAATTCAGAACGCGCCGATGGCGCCGGATGAAGGGGCCGAGTATACCCAAAGCCGCCGCCATCCCCAATCCCTGCCGCGCATCAGCCTGCGACGAAGGGCTCAGCTCTGGCCACGGGCCAGCGCCACCACCCGGGCGAACATCTGGCGCAGCACCGGCGGGATGTGCTCGCCGCCGAGCCGCTCCGCCTCCTCCACCACCGCCAGCGCCATGCCCGGCTTGCTGCGATGGTGAATCGCCTTGTTGATGATGCGCCCGGCGTTGAGGGTCGAGCGCCCCCCGACGCCAGCTTCACGCCGGAACACCGCCTCGAAGCCGTTGTGGTAGAGGTAGTGCTCTATGTCCGCCGCCGGCAACTGGGTCAGCCTGTCCCGCTCCCGCTCCCCCTTGAGCAGGGAGCGCGCCGAGGTGGCGTATTTGACCCCCGCCTCGTCGCCGTCGGTGAGCAGATGCCACTCGATGCCAAAGTCGCGCGCCACCTTGATAAGGGGTGACTGACCACACTGGGCGAACTCGATGATCCGTACCCCCTCCGCTCGCAGGCTGTAGCCGCAGATCTGGGCGAGCTCGGAGAGCAGCCAGATCTCGGTCTCCCCCTCCACCAGCAGCCAGCAGCGGGCAAACATCGACATGGGGCGGTTGATGCGCACGTGGAAGGCAATCTTGCGCAGATCGTCGCTGCTGTAGCGCTCGCCCCCCAATTGATGACAGAGAATGTCCTGCTGGCGGCGCACCAGCCGGCGGATCTGGTTGAGGGGCAGCGAGGAGAGCAAGTCCCCCGAATTGGTGGTGAGCAGCTTCTGCCCAGGCAGTTGTTCCAGCAGGCCCCAGGCCAGTGCCAGCATGGTGGGGTGCAGGCGGCTCTCCGGGTCTTCCAGGATCATGATGGGGCGCGCCCCCTGCTCCAGCTCCCGGTTGCCCCGCGCCTGCAGCAGGGTGGCTGCCATGCCCGCCATCGCCAGTTGCAGCGCCCGGTTGTCGGCATTGCGCAGCAGCGCCTGCAGATTGCCGGGATTGCGCAGGGTCATGGGGCGGTTGACGATCTCCCGCTGGCTGCGCGGCTTGTTCTTGATGGGGGCCAGCGCGTTGAAGTAGTGATCCATCAGCTGGCGTACCGCCTGCAGCGCCTCCTTGAGCTCGGGCTCGCCGATGCGCTGGGGCTCGTCGATCAGCTTGTCGGCCAGCTCGCTCAGCCGCAGCTCGGAGAGATCCCCCCACTGCAGGGTCTCCACCCCGCTTCGGGCGGTACGGGCATCCCGCAGCCGGAACACCGGGTTCATGGTGATGAGCAGGCAGACCAGCTCGTGGGCATTGTCGATGGCCAGGCTCTTGCCGATGCCATCGAGAAAGTCGTGGGTGGTGGTGACGGAGCCATCGCTCTGCAGCTCGGCGCTGGCGCGGTAGTGAATGCGGTGAAACTTGTCCTTGTGCTTGATCCAGGCGGCGCCGAGGCGGGCCAGTCGCTGGGAGTGCAGGCACATCTGGGGCCTGTGCTCGCTGAAGGTGAGCACCAGTTGCAGGTGGCGGGCCGGCTCGAGCTCGGGATCTTCGGGCTGATGGAAGTCATCGCTGCTGAACTGGTAGGGCTCGGCATTCTGGCCCAGCAGACACCAGAGGGCGCGCAACAGGCTGGACTTGCCCCAGGCGTTCTCGCCGATGAGCACTGTGGTGTGGTCCAGCCCGAGCGAGAGGCGATTTATTCCGCGAAAACCTTTGACTTCAATGCGTTCCAGAAACATGCGGCCATATCCAGTCCATCCTGATGGCGCAATAGTGGCAAAGTTGTCGGGAAAATCCTATCGGGTCGTGGCGATTTTCAGCGGGAACTGTGAGGAACGAGCGGTTCGGGGACGGTGGCGCCGGCAAGTCGGCCCTGGGGGGCGTTCCAGTGGCTGAACCAGAGGTGGCGAGTGCGAGTCTGACGTTTGCGATGATTCAAGGGCATCTCCTGTGCGGGTTGAAGGAACGAGGCTTCCCCTCGTTGCCAACCAATCTGCCGCTTATCTGTGACAGGAGGATGACAGCTGGCTGCGCCACTGACCCGGGGTCAGACCAAACGCTTCACGAAAGCGGTTGCCAAGGTGGGCCTGGGACGAGAAACCGCACTGGATGGCGATGCTGGCCAGAGAGTCGGCGCCGGCCAGCAGCTGCTTGGCCCGCTTGAGCCGCAGCCCCAGCAGGTAACGGTGGGGTGGGCAGCCCAGGCTCTGGCCGAACATGCGGGCGAAGTGGTATTCGCTGAGACCCGCCTCCTGCGCCAACGCCGCCAGGGTGACAGGCTCCGCCAGATGGGCCAGCAGGTACTCCTGCACCCGCCGGATCACCGCCGGTGCCAGCCCGCCGCGCACCTCGGGCAGCGGTGGCGCCTCTCGGGTGTGGTGGCGATAGGCGTGCAGCATCAACATCCAGGCGCCATGGGAGAGCGCCATCCTGTCCACCTGGTGCTGCCAGTCCAGCTGCATCAGCTGGCCCTGCACCAGGCTGGCGGCCAGCGGATCGTCGATGAAGGTCTTGTCCTCCAGCAGCAGGTGGCGCCCCTCCTTGTCGCACACCTCTTCGGCGATGCGGGTCAGGTGGGCCGGGGTGAAGTAGAGGTGGAAGAAGCGAAACTCCTCGCGCACCAGCCACTCGGACCTGTGGTGATCCGGCATGATGCACACCTTGCCGGTGCCGCCGTGGCCACCCGGGCCGTCCAGCCGCTCGGTCTGCTCGCCCCCCTGCAGGTAGACGCTCAGGGTATGGTGGCCCGGCTTGTGATAGCGGGTCTGATCGTAACAGTTGCGCCAGCTGGCGACGCCAAGGCCAGGTTCCAGCCAGCAGGCGTTCTCCAGTCGCGCGCCCGTGCTGACCAGTGCATCGAATACTCCCGCCGGCTTAGTCTGCAGCACCCGCTCTGTTCCTCTTGTTGCTTGCCTGATGGCCCCTGTGCGCCATCTTAACGCGGCGCGGCGGCAAAGGCTGCGGCTGCCCGTAAAAAACCGCAAGATGGTGTAAGCCCGCCGCCACCGCCCGCTGCATGCTGATCCCATGTCGTACTCATCTCACCGGATACCCCATGAACCTGATGCTCTATCTTGCCACCGTCCTTATCTGGGGCAGCACCTGGATCGCCATTGCCTGGCAGCTCGGCCCCATTCCCATCGAGGTCTCGGTGCTCTATCGCTTTGCCCTGGCGGCGCTGGCACTGTTTGCCCTGCTCACGGTGAGCGGCAAGTTCCCGCGCCTGCCCTGGGCGGGCCAGCGTTACGCCGCCCTGCTCGGCGCCCTGCTTTTTTCCACCAACTTTCTCTGCTTCTACCACGCCACCCTCTATATCCCGAGCGGCATGTCGGCGGTGATCTTCGCCAGCGCCAGCATCTTCAACGGCCTCAACCTCTGGCTGTTCGAGGGTAAAAGACCCGGCCTGCGCTGGTTGCAAGGATCCTTGCTGGGGCTCGTCGGCACCCTGCTGTTGTTCTGGCCCGTGCTGGCGGATGCGCAACTGGGTGCAAACGGCTGGAAGGGGCTGCTGTTTGCCTGCGGCGGTACCCTCTGCTTCTCGCTCGGCAACCTGGTCTCGGCCCGCGGCCAGCGCCAGGGCTATCACGTGCTGCAGATGGTGCCCTGGGGCATGGTCTACGGCGTGGCGCTGCTGCTGGGCTGGGTCACCCTGCTCGGTCAGTCGCTGACGCTGCCCACCGATCCGCGCTACCTGGCGGCCATGGTCTATCTGGCCATCTTCGGCTCCGTCATCGCCTTCACCGCCTACCTCACCCTGGTGGGGCGCATCGGCCCCAGCAAGGCGGCCTACGCCACCGTGCTGTTCCCTCTGGTGGCGCTGACCCTGTCCACCTTCTACGAGGGGTTCGTCTGGCAGCCGGTGTCGGTGGTCGGCGTGGTGGTGAGCCTCATCGGCAACCTGGTGATCTTCGCCCCGCCCGTCAAGGCGTGGCGCTGGCCGCTGGCACGGGCTACAAACGGTACTTGCCCCTGATGCCACCAGCCCCTAAGGTAACCGCTTTCAACAGACGAGGATGGGAGAGAGCATGTTACTGGAAGGGCTGGAGACACTCTGCCTGCTGGCGAGCGAGGGCACCATGGCCAAGGTCGCAAGCCGCCTCTACATCAGCCAGTCGGCGGTCAGCAAGCGTATCGCCCAGCTGGAACAGCGCCTTGGCAAGAAGCTCATCGAGCCGGATGGGCGCCACACCCGCCTCACCCCCCAGGCCAGGGAGCTGCTCACCCGGGTGGCCCCGAGTCTGGCCGAGATGAAGGGGGTGCTGACGGACAGCCAGATCCTCACCGACCAGACCCCCCTGCCCGTCGCCTGCTCCGAGACCCTGCTGGCGGGCTACCTCGCCCGCTTCATGCACGACTATCTCGAGCGTGATCCCCACATCGCCCTCTCCACCCACCACACCCCGGTGATCCTGGCCCGGGTGCGCGGCGGCGACGCCCTGCTCGGCATCTGTGCCGGGCGCCTGCCCCCCGGCCACGGCCTGTGCACCGAGCGACTGCTGGAGGAGCCCTTCTATCTGGTGGGGAACGCGGCGTCCGAGCACCAAGAAGAGAGTGCCGAGCAGCTGCAACCCATCCTCACCATGGATCTGGACAACCCCTCCAACCGCTATCTGCGCGAACCGCTGGCGGCCCTTGGCCTGACCCCGGCCATGGAGCTCGACTCCTACCTGGCGCTGATCGAGCTGGCCAAGGCGGGGATTGGCCCCGTGCTGCTGCCGGCCGGCCTGCTGGCCCTGGTGGGCGAGCAAGGGGCGCAGGCCCGTCCCCTGCCGGGGCTGGGGCGCCCGCTCCACCTGGTCTACCGGCCAAACAGCCTCAAGCGTGAGCGCATTGCCCGCCTGGTGCAGGCCCTGCAGGCCCATTTCCGGCAGCTGACGGCGCAGGGCTGAAAAACAAGAGGGCCCGATCCAGCGGATCGGGCCCTCTCTATGATCCCTTGTGCAAGGCGTCAGCCCAGCCAGGCAAAGAGCTCGGGATACTGGCTCCACACCAGCTTGACGGACATCAAGAGGGAGACGGTCACCAGCAGCGGCTTGATGAGCTTGACCCCCTTCTTGAGCACCAGCTTGGAGCCCATGCGGGCCCCGATGAACTGCCCCAGCGCCATGCACAGGCCGACGCTCCACACCACCTTGCCCCCCAGGGTAAAGAACAGCAGGGAGGCGATGTTGGAGGTGAAGTTGAGCAACTTGGTGTGGGCGGTGGCCCGCGCCATGCCAAAACCCGCCAGGGCCACGAAGCCGATGGCAAAGAACGACCCAGTCCCCGGCCCGAAGAAACCGTCATAGAAACCCACGCCACCGCCCACCAGCAGGGCAAACGCCATGGGGGTGAGGCGGCGCTGGCTCTCCGCATCGCTCACCCGGGGGGAGAAGTAGAAGTAGCAGGCAAACGCCATCAGCAGGAAGGGCAACAGGCGTTCCAGGATGGCGGCATCTATGGTCTGCACCGCCAGGGTACCGATGGCCGCGCCGATGAAGGTGCAGATGACCGCCGGCCAGATGATGGCCCACTCCAGCAGCCCCTTGCGGGCATAAAACCAGGTGGCGGAGAAGGAGCCGAAACTGCTCTGCAGCTTGTTGGTACCGAGCACCAGGGCCGGCGGCATGCCGGTGGCGAGCAGGGCGGGCACCGTCAGCAGGCCCCCGCCGCCGGCAATGGCATCGATGAAGCCAGCCACCAGGGCCACGCCAAACAGGGCAAGCAGGGTAAAGAGTTCCAGTTCCATCCATCGCCTCGCGAAATTGACCGGGGCCCGCAAGGGCCCGCACAGCGCAGGCTCGCCATGAGCCTGATAAACACTGCAGGTCGCTATCCTAATGGGGCTTGGCTCATGACGCTAACGAAACGGTGGCAGGCAATTGATTCCTGATTTTCATCAGTCAACCGCTCCATGGCGTGGCTGGCACGCGTGCGGTCCCCTCGCCCGCCTTGATCAGGCCACGTCAGACTCGCAGGTCGCCCCATCGGCCTTGAGGTCGGCCAGCGCCTGTTGCAGGTGAGCCTCATCCTCGCCGGGGGCCCGGCTGACCCGGCCCGCCATGTAGCGACTGCTGAAGAGATTGAACCACAGCTGCAGCGCCTGCCCCGCCGCCAGCTCGCCGGCCACCTCCAGCACGCAGGCCGCCACCTCGGCGGTGCAGAGGTGCTCGTCGCAGTGGGCCACTCGCATGCCATAGGTGGAGAGCGCATCCGGCTTGATGGATAGCACCGGAAAACCGTCCAGATAGGGGCTCTTGTTGAACATCTTGCGCGCCTCGGGCCAGGTGCCGTCCAGCAGGATGAAGAGCGGCTTCTTGCCGGGAACCGGGGTCACCACAGAAGTGAGCCGGGCCGGCTCCTTCTCGCAGGCGGGAAACACCACATAGGGTTGCCAGGCGGGATCCGCCAGCAGGGCCAGCAGCTCGGGATGGGGCTGGGTGCGCGACCAGAGAAACGCCCAGGTGGTCTGCGGCAGCACATCGGCGATGAGGCGCCCGGTATTGGAGGGCTTCATCGGTTCGCTGTCGTACATCAGCAGGCAAAAGCCGGCCTCGGCCTTGAGCTCGGGGCGCCACTCGCAGGCACACCAGTCGTGGCGCAGCTGGCAGGCTTCGCAGCGCGGCACGCTGCCGCCACGGGCGAGAAAGGGTCGGGTCGAGACGCTCTTGCGCCAGATGCGCAGGCGATTGACGGCGTGATCGGGGATTGGCTTCATGGAACGCGGCTCTGACGGTGCCTGTGGCAGGACAAAAAGGGGGCAGATTGTAACGGCGCGCCCTCTGCGCAGCAAGGCCCCCCATCTGGGGCAAGCCGGGATGCCACGCCTCTTTGATACTTGGTCGTCAATCCATGCACCCACGCATGGGACACAGGAGGACGACGATGGCAGAACAAGACATTGCCCGCGAGCACGCCCTGGCCGAAGGCACTACCTTCACCTGGCACGAGCTCTATCTCCCCGATGCCGAGGCCGGGATCCGTTTCTACACCGAGGTGCTCGGCTGGGAGAGCCAGACCATGGCGATGGAAGGCGGCGACTACCCCATGCTGGTTGCCAATGGCAGGCCGATCGCCGGCGTGCAGTCTACCCGGGGCAATCCCGAGATGGCCGGCGTACCACCCCACTGGGCAACCTATATCGCGGTGGATGACGTAGATGCCAGGGTGCTCAGGGTCAACCAGCACGGCGGCACCGTGGTGGTGCCCGCCATGAACATCCCGGGGGTCGGGCGCATGGCCCTGATTGCGGATCCGCAAGGGGCGCACATCTGGCTGTTCACTCCTGACCCCATGTGACATCGCCCACCGTAACAACGACAGAGGGGCCCGCGGGCCCCTCTGTCACGTTCGGCAAGCCGTTAGACCGCCTTGCGCAGGATCTGCTCCAGATAGTGCGCGAAGCTGTGGCCGTGATGCTCCAGCAGTTTCGGGAACATGGAGATGGAGGTCATGCCCGGGAAGGTGTTGATCTCGTTGAGCAGGATCTCCCCCTCTTCGGTCAGGAAGAAGTCGATGCGCGAGAGGTGAGTCAGTTTGAGCTGACGGAACGCCTTGAGGGCGTACTCGTGAATGGCATCGGCCTGGGCCTGGGTCAGCCCCTCGGCACGCAGCGCGGTCTCGGTGTGGCTGGCGCTGCTGTACTTCTCTTCATAGGTGTAGAACTTGTCCTGCGGCACGCAGATCTCGCCCGGGTAGGTAGCCACCAGCTCGTCACCGTACTGGTAGACCGCCACTTCCAGCTCGCGCGGCTTGACCGCTTTTTCGATCAGTACCTGCTCGGAGTAACCGAAGGCATCGGCAATGCTCTTCACCAGATCCGCTTCGTTGCTGGCGGAGTAGCAGCCGACGGAAGAGCCCTGGGAGGCCGCCTTGATGAAGACCTTGCCCCATTTGGCCAGCGCCGCTTTCGCTTCGGTCAGGCTCGCCTCACCCTGCTCGGTCAGGAACAGATAAGGGGTGTTGGGGATGCCGAGGGCGGTGAGCCACAGCTTGGTGGTGATCTTGTTGAAGCACACCTTGCTCGCCTCGGCGTCGCAGCCGAGGTAAGGCAGGCCGGCCAGCTCGAGGAAGGATTGCAGATCGCCGGTCTCACCCGGGTAGCCGTGGATACAGGGCACCACGTAATCCACCGGACGGGCCACGCTGTCGAAAGAGAGCAGCTTGTCCAGCCCCAGCTTGCACTCGCGGCCGTCGGCGCTGAGCCAGCGGTCGGCAAACATCTCGACCCGGGTCACTTCCACGCCGGGCAGGAGAGAGAGCTGTTTTTCGAGGAAATTGGCACTGCGCAGCGAGACTTCGTGTTCGGAGCCACCGCCGCCACACAGCAGCAAGACATGGATGTTCTTCATTAGATGTGATCCCTTGGGAAAAGCGGCTTCGCCATCACCATTTAAAACCCAACCGCATTAAAACCGGACGAAGCCAGATACGAAGATAAGTGCGGGCCAGTGTAGCAAGGGAGATCGAGCCTTGTCAGCCGATGGGCGCCCCATCCGCCGACAAGAGCCATAAAAATTCTCGCCTGTGTCAGAAATTGGATGAAAAGAGCTCAGCGCGGCGGATCGAGCCGGCCATTGCCGCTGCCGTTGACCCGAAACCAGCCGGCGATGCTGTAGCGCTCCTGGTTGGCGGGCAGCACCTCGTGGGGGAACTCTTCGGATAGAAACAGCACCAGTCGCCCGCCCCGGGGCGAGACGTCCATCAGAAACTGCTCGTCGTCACCGTACATGCGCAGCACCCCGCCCGCCTCTGGCTGCCAGTCGTTGTTCAAGTAAAACACCGAGGTGAGGCGGCGGTTGGAGCGCCCGGCGAAGGCGTCGCGATGGGTGGCATAGAAGTCACCGCTGCGGTAGCGGGCAAAGTGGGCCTCGTAGTCGAACAACCCCAGCATCAGCATCCGGTTGGCGGCCAGCCGCAGCGCCTCCATCCGTGCGAGGTAATCGGCCACCGGCGCGCCGAGGGAGGCGTCGAGCCAGTGGATCTGATCCCGGCGAATATCGCGGTTGTCCTGATGCAGGGTATCGCGGCCGATCCCCGCCGGTCGCCACTCGTCCGGCAGACAGGCCCTGAGGGCATCCACCTCGGCGGCGGTTAAAAAATCATCCACTATCACCCATCCCCGGGTGTATATGGCGTCCATGACGGCTTGATAGTCCAAGATTGACTCGCAACAAGTGGAAAGAGGGCGCTTTTTAGCGACTTCCCGGCCAAGACACAAACCGGTTTGCTTCTCTTGAGAAGTCCCACCATCAATACGCCATCCGGGCCGCCAAGACCCCCATTATCTCGACCCGATCGCCACTCTGTGATCCGGCGCACTCAATCTGCTCCCAGCAAGGGAGCACTCCGGCTTGCTCCCCGCCGCCGCCCCCGTTAACGTGGTGCAATGTGCCCTGAATGGGCCCACTCAAAGGAGTCTTTCATGTCTTTGCCCGAACTCACCCTGCAACGCCTCGACGGCAGTGAACTGCCGCTCGCCTCCCTCGCGGGCCAGGTCATTCTGGTGGTCAACGTGGCCAGCCGCTGCGGCTTTACCCCTCAATACACGGGGCTGGAGGCACTCTATCGGGAGCTGGGGCCCGAGGGGCTGGTCATCCTGGGCTTCCCCTGCGATCAGTTCGGCCACCAGGAGCCGGGCGATGCCGAGGAGATCGCCCGTTTCTGCTCCCTCGACTATCCGGTCAGCTTCCCCATCATGGCCAAGTGCGAGGTCAACGGCGAACAGGCCCACCCCTTCTATCAGTGGCTCAAGAAGGAGAAGCCGGGTCTGCTGGGGCTGGAGAACGTCAAGTGGAACTTCACCAAGTTCCTGATCGACCGGGATGGTCAGGTGGTGGACCGCTTTGCCCCCACCACCAAACCGGAAAACCTGGTCGCCTCCATCCGCGATCTGCTCTGATTGCCTGAACCTGCCTAATTGAGCGGCCGGTGCGACAGCTACTGCGCAGCGGCCGCGCTTTTGCTATATTACGCCCCCGTTATCACTTTCATCCCGTGGCCGGCCCCGTGCGCCGGTCACCCGCTGAGCCCAAGGCTCACCAGAGGAGTCTCTCTCGAACATGTCATTCAACGAACTGGGTCTGTCCCCGCACATCCTGCGGGCCGTCAAGGAGCTGGGTTACGAACAGCCAACCCCCATCCAGCAGCAAGCCATCCCCGCCATTCTGGCCGGGCAGGACGTGCTCGGCGGCGCCCAGACAGGCACAGGCAAGACGGCCGGCTTCACCCTGCCCATGCTGCAGCGGCTGCTGGCCAACCATGGCCGCGGCCGTCGTCAGGTGCGCGCCCTGGTGCTCACCCCGACCCGCGAGCTGGCCGCCCAGGTGGGCGAGAGCATCATCAAATATGCCCACCACCTGCCGTTTCGCACCCTGATCGCCTACGGCGGTGTCAGCATCAAACCCAATCTGGACGCCATCAAGCTCGGCATCGACATCCTGGTGGCCACCCCGGGCCGCTTGCTGGATCTGCTGACCCAGGGCGCCCTGACCCTGACCGAGCTGGAAGTGCTGGTGCTGGATGAGGCGGATCGCATGCTCGACATGGGCTTCATCCACGACATCCGCCGCATCATGAAGGCCCTGCCCGCCGAGCGGCAGACCCTGCTCTTCTCCGCCACCTTCTCGGACGACATCAAGGCGCTGGCGGACGATCTGCTGAACGACCCGACCCTGATCGAGGTCGACCCCAGCAACACCGCCGCCGAACAGGTGACCCAGCGCATCATCCAGGTCGACCGGGAACGGCGCCGCGAGCTGCTCTCCCACATGATTGGCCGCGGCAACTGGCAGCGGGTACTGGTGTTCGTACGCACCAAGCAGATTGCCGACAGGCTCGCCCAGCAGATGCAAAAGGATGGCCTGGATACCGTCGCCATTCACGGCGACAAGAGCCAGGGTGCCCGCAACCGGGCGTTGGCGGATTTTCGCGAGGGCAAGGTGCGAGTGCTGGTGGCGACCGACATCGCCGCCCGGGGTCTGGACATCGATCAGCTGCCCCACGTGATCAACTTCGAGCTGCCCCAGATGGCGGAGGATTACATCCACCGCATCGGCCGCACCGGCCGCGCCGGTCGTGGCGGCGAGGCCATCTCGCTGGTGAGCCAGGACGAGCTGGGTCAGCTCAAGGCCATCGAGGCGCTGATCGGCCAATCCCTCTCCGTCGAGATCCTGGACGGCTATGAGCCCAGCGGCAAACCGAGCCGGCAGACCCTGCCCGGCAGCAAGCCGGTACAAAATCCGCCGCGCGCCCGTGGTGCCGCCAATGCCAAGGGCGGCAACGGCAAATCCGCTGCAGGCAAGAGCAAGGCAAAGAGCGATGGCGGCAAGAAGCCCGCCCCGGCGCGCAAGCGGGAAGTGGTGGGCGAGGATATCGGCTTTGCCCCCATGCGCCGCCTGCCCAAGGCCCAGCGCGGCGACTATCAGGACAACTCCAACGAGGAGTAAGACACAGTCCTGAACCCGTCATAACAAAAAACCGCCTGAGGGCGGTTTTTTTCATGATTGCGTCACTGGCCTGTCAGTGCCCTCTGTCGCAATGGACATGTGCAGCAACGGATAGGGTCTGCCCTGCCCGTCCAGCGCCGAGCGGCCCACCACCGCGAAGCCCAGGTGGCGATAAAAACCGAGCGCCTGCTCATTTTGCTCATTGACGTCCACCCGGGTCGCCCCCAGCCGGGCGATGGCATCGGCCACCAGCAGGCGACCCACCCCGCCCCCGCGCAGGGCGGGGTCGATGAAGAGCATCTCGATATTGCCCTCGTGCACCCCGCAAAAGCCGGCGATCCCCTGCTCGCTGCGGGCGCAGGTGAGGGCCACGGCGTCAAAGTAATGTTCCAGGATGAGCTCGCGCAGAGGCGCAATCTCCTCCTCCGGCAAAAAGTGGTGAGTGGCGCGCACCGACGCCTCCCACAGCGCGATCAGGGCCTGATAATCCCCGCGCGATGCCTGCTCCAGTCTCATATCGTGCTCACTCAATCGCTTGATTGTTCGGGGCCTGTCCGGTCGTCGCCATGGCGTCGACCTGCTTGAGGACAAACCCCTTCTCGATGCCGGCCTTGAAGCCCAGCCTTTCATAGAGACGGTGGGCTTCATCGCGCCCCTCCCCCGACAGCAGCATCACCTTGTAGCAATCCTGCTGCCAGGCAAGCTCAAGCGCATGGCTCAGCAACTGCCGACTGATGCCCCGGCGCCGAAACGCAGAGGCCGTCACCACGTGCTCTATGATGCCAAACGGCCGGCCACCGTTGGTCAGGGTCGCGACCACGCCAAGCTGGCAGGTGGCGGCCAGCTGGCCATCCACCTCCGCCACCAGCAGGTGAAGGTGCGGCTGAGTCAGCAGGGCCGTCAGCGCCGTGCGGGCAGCGTCCGGCGCAAGCGTGGGGTCATGGGGGCGCAACTCCCGATAGAGTGCCAGCAGGCCGGTCATATCCTGCAGGGTACAGCACCTTATGAGCGTCATCCTTCCTTCTCCTTGAACCATGGCGACACGTCGCCACCCTGGACGAGGGTCGCAAACCTCGGGGGCACCATACCTGCAAATCGGCAAACGCCCCTCAGCGGGTCTTGACCGCCTGCAGCAGCACCGACAGATCCGGCCCAAACTGACGGGTGCGAATGGCCTCACGGATATCACTTTCGCTATAACGGCTGGCCGGATAGAGCAGCACGCAGGCGGTGTCGCCGGGCTTCAGGAAGTGGGTCTCGCCAAACGGGGTATAGCGGGTGGCCCCGATGCTGATGAGGGCATGAGCCGGGCGCCCGGCCTGGGCCAGCAGCCCCTGGATGTGCTCGGCCGGCCCCTCGTCCTGCTGATGGTTGAACTTGTCGATGGCCCATGTCAGCAGCTGGCCGTGGAAGTAGCTGTAATCCACCGCCGCGCTGTCGACCCCGTAGGGGTGCAGCTCACCATCCCGCTCCAGATAGCAGGCGATGCGGTAGTCATCGAGCTCGCAGCCGGCGGCGAAGTGGGACAGGGGCAACAACGCGGGGGCCAGCCCCTTGCTCTCTTCACCCCAGTTTTTCTTCTCGCTGATCTTTTTGGCGTTGGGACGGCGGATGGAGCAGTCGTTGTAGGCACCAAAAGCGCGCGGATGGATGGCCACCACCTGCTCCCCCGCGTACTCCAGCTCGCACCAGAGCGCCACTTCCGGCTCTATCTGCACTTTCTCATCGCCGTTCACCGCCGCCTCCGGCAAAAAGATGGCGTCGCCGCTCAAGGGGAAGACGCCGAGCTGGCCGGGGTGGCCCGGCACGTAGAAGGGGAACAGCGCCTTGGGGGCGCTGGTGTCACGCACCACCACCGCCACGAAATCCGAGGCCTCGCCGGCCTGCTCCAGATGACCGGCGAAGTTGCCCGCCACCCCGAGTCCGATAAACTTGCTCTCTGCTGTCACTTGCATCTTCTCACCTGCATCTTGCCAAAGCGAAGGCAGCGGCCCGGCACGGGGCGGCTGCCGCAAACGTGGCGAGGATTAAAACACAAGGGTCTGCCCTCGCCCAGCCTGCACGCCCCATCCTGTGCGCCAACGCGAACTTTTGCCGGCCGCTCGGCGAGCTTGTGAGCAACCGCCATGCCCGAACTCACTCGACCATGTGCGGTGCCTGCCCTTGATCACGGTGGCATGCTGCGCATTGATCAACCCTGCGCCCCGGAAACAGATCGTTTCCACATCCTGCCGCCTTGCCCCTTGGGCCGGCCCGCCAACTTTGCTAGGCTGCCCGCCATGCCAATCCGCACACTCAAGGATGCCTGTCGATGTCAGCACAGCACTTTCAGGGCCGCTTCGAGGTCGAGTTCAAATACAGGCTCGGCGATGTCGCGGCCTTCACCACAGCCCTCGCCGCCCTCAATCCCGAGGTGATGCTGGAGCGCAACCAGGAGCAGGACACCTACTTCGACACCCCGGACCGCAGCCTGAGCGCGGCGGGCAAGAGCCTGCTGATCCGCGCCATGCACCCCTCCGGCATCCGGCTCTGGATCGTGAAGGGGCCCGAACCCGATCGCTGCGAGGCGGTCAACATCACCGACGCCGACAAGGCCATCAGCATGCTGCACACCCTGGGTTACCAGCCGATACTGACCCTTCGCAAAGTACGCAGCATCTATTTCGTCGGCCCGTTCCACGTCACCCTGGATCACCTGGCGGGGCTCGGCGATTTTGCCGAGCTGGCCATCATGACCGATGACGAGGAGCGACTGGTGGAATATAGGCATGCCTTGGAAGCGTTGGCGTCAACACTGGGTTTGAAACAGCGTGAGCACCGCTCTTACAAAGAGTTATGTGAGCTTAATCAATCAGTCTATTGATTAGATTTGATATAAAAATCATGCTATTACCCAAATCATCAAACTTATTCAATTAAACAAGGGAATGTATTTTGAAAAACTATGTTACTGCCCTCTTGTCATTACTTGCTGTTGGCTGCAGCTCTACATATCAGCAATCAAATGTGCAAACAATGACCAGCAAGCTCGATCCCAGCCAGGGGGTACTTATTTCGCAGCCTCAAGATGGCTCATACGAAACGACGCAATATCAAAATTCGGGTCAAATGACTGCTCAGGCAATCTATGCAGCATTTTCCAAGAAAGCTCACAGAGTTGAAATTACCACCCGTTGCCATGGCGAACCTTGCCTGAACGATATTCAACCAACCCAATTCAGATATTACGTAAAACCCGTCATTTTACATTGGGAAGAGAGGGCTACCGAATGGTCAGGCAAGCCAGATGTAATTGAAATTCAATTAGTTATATACGACACCCTAAGCAAAAAGAGTATCGCCAACTCGTCGTTTAAAGGAAAAAGCAAATGGGCCACGTTTGGTGGTGATCACCCACAGGATCTGTTGCCTGAACCGACCGAGAAATACGTGAACAGTCTCTACTGATTGACTACTGGAATAGAACCATGATCGACAAACTCGCCTGGCTGACCTTCAAGGATCAGCAACTGCTCTGTGCCCGCTCCCACGGCAAGCACATCTACTACATTCCCGGCGGCAAGCGCGAAGCGGGAGAGAGCGACGAGGCGGCGCTGATGCGCGAAATCGAGGAGGAGCTGGCCGTGGCCCTCAAGCCCGACACCCTGGCGTTTGCCTGTGAGTTCAGCGCCCAGGCCGACGGCAAGCCAGAGGGGGTCAACGTCAGGCTGCGCTGCTACACCGGCGAGGCTGACGGCACGCCCGTCGCCTCGGCGGAGATCGCCGAGCTGCGCTGGCTCGACAGCCGCCATCTGGCCGAGATCTCCCCGGTTTCCCGGCTGCTGTTTGCCTGGCTGGTCGAACAGAAGCTTATGCGCTAGGGGAAACTGCCCGGGTGGCGTGATCGGGCGCACCCGGCGAGTGGCAACGACTTGAAATTGGCGGCGGAAACGGCGAGTCTAGCCAGTCATCCTGCCGCCAGTCCCGTTGGCGGCAGGCGCCGTGGCAGACCGGGCCGACGGCGTGAACTTCGTTGACAAGGACTCCTGATGGACATAGTTGAGGTTGATACCACCCAGGGCATCAAGCCTGCCCTCATCACTTTGCTGCAAGACAGCGTGGCCAGTGGGGCCTCGGTGGGCTTCCTGCCGCCGCTGACCGAAGAGCAGGGGCTCGTCTATTGGCAGGGCATAGAGACGGAGCTGGCCGCGGGCAGCCGCCGGCTCTGGGTCGCTTTTGAGCAACACCAGCTGGTCGGTGCCCTCCAGCTCTCGCTGTGCACCAAAGCCAATGGCCGTCACCGCGCCGAGGTGGAAAAACTGATGGTGCACAGTCTCCACCGTGGCAAGGGGGTCGGCCGTGCCCTGATGGCCAGCATGGAGCAAGGGGCCAGAGAGGCCGGCCGTAGCCTGCTGGTGCTCGACACCCGGGTGGGTGATGCCGCCTCCCGCCTCTATCGCCAGCTGGGCTATCAGGAGGCGGGCCAGATCCCCGCCTTTGCCCGCAGTGCCGATGGCACCCTGGCGGCCACCCTCTTCTTCTACAAGCAGCTCTGAGGCTCGCACCACACCTCCACTGAACTGCCGCGCCCTCCCTATAGAGGGCGTGCAGTTTTTCCCTGCATTTTGCCCTTCCAAAACAATCAAATCGGTCAGATGGATTAATTCCGCTCCAACTTCAGCCCCATTTGAGCGCCATTTTTCCTTCACCTCACGCCAGGCGAGGCGTATGGTGTGGCAGGAAGACCCGTTTGCATACCAATCGGGTGCCACTTACTGCCTTGAGGAATATTGCATGTCTATCCTGCCTCGTACCGTCACCTCCCCCAAAAAGTTCATCATCGGCCACGATCTGCTGCCCCAACTCCATGATCACGTGAAAGATTTCGGCGACAACGCCCTGCTTGTCAGCGACGAGTTCATTCTGGAGCGGGTGCGGGAAGAGGCGCTGGCCGGCCTGCTGCAGGCGGGCCTGAAAGGAGCGGTCGAGAAGTTCAACTACGAGTGCACCGACATCGAGATCCGCCGCCTGTGCGATCTTGCCGAACAGCAGGGGGCCAACGTCATCGTCGGCATCGGCGGCGGCAAGACCCTGGACGTCGCCAAGGCGGTGGCCTTCTACCTGCGCCGCCCGGTGGTGCTGTTTCCCACCATCGCCTCCACCGATGCCCCCTGCACCGCCCTCGCGGTGATCTACAACCCGGCGGGCGAGTTCGAGCGCTATCTGTTCCTGCCACAAAACCCGGACGTGGTGATCGCCGACACCGCCATCATAGCGGCGGCCCCCGCCCGCTTCTTTGCCGCCGGCGTGGGCGATGCACTCGCCACCTATTTCGAGGCCCGCGCCTGTTACCGGGCCGACGGCATCAATCTGGTGGGCAAGCGCCCCTCCCGCACCGGCCTCGGGCTGGCCCGGCTCTGCTACGAGCTGCTGGGGGAGAACATCGAGCTGGCGATGGACGCGGTGCGCCACCATGTCACCACCCCGGCGCTGGAGCAGACCATCGAGGCCACCATCTATCTGAGTGGCGTAGGCGCCGAGGCGGGCGGCCTGGCGGCGGCCCATGCGGTCAACAACGGCATGTCGGTGGTGCCAGATCTGCACCGGGCCCAGCATGGTGAGAAAGTGGTGTTCGGCCTGCTCACCCAGCTGGTGCTCGAGCGCGCGCCCCAGGCCGAGCTCGACGAGGTGATGCGCATCATCCAGCTGGCCGGCCTGCCCATGACCCTGCAGGAGATGGGGCTGAGCCAGTTCGTGGAGAGCGAGTGGCGTCAGGTGGCCAAGCTTGCCTGCGATCCTCTCGACACCATGGGCAACATGCCGATGAGCGTCAGCGAGCAGGATGTCTACCACGCCATGATCGCGGCCAATGCCATGGCCGAGCGCTACCGGGCCCGCCACCCACGCACCTGATCGGCACTCAAGTAATATCGTGATCAAACCGGCAAGGTCGGCCCCTGTGTCCGGCCTTGTCATTCCCCGTCCGACCTGCTGCAATGGCCCTTTCCCCTTGGGACAAGGAGTCACCATGATATTGGAAGTCGCCCATCTGCAGGTCATCCCCGGTCAGGCTGCCGCCTTCGAGCTGGCATTTTCCCAGGCCCAACGGATCATCAGCACCATGCCGGGCTATGGCGGACACCAGCTCCAGCGCTCGCTGACCGACTCCCACCGCTATCTGCTGCTGGTCAACTGGCAGCGCCTCGAAGATCACACCCAGGGCTTTCGCGGCTCACCCCAGTACCAGCAGTGGAAGGCCCTGCTCCATCACTTCTACGATCCCTTCCCCACGGTCGAGCACTACCGGCAGGTCACGTTCGATGAAGCAGAGCAGCGGGAACAGGGCAACGGCCTGATCTGAACCGGATGCCCAGTGTCAGGACCAAGAGGATGGCTGAGGCGGCATTGCCTCGTTCGGTGTGCAACCAGATAAGCGGCGCAGGGCTGGACTGTTAACCGAGAGATGAGGAAAGATGATCAGGGGGCCAAGCAGATCGTGGATCATCCGCGCCCAGACTTGGCCCCTGATGGGAAGATCAGGCCAACCGTTCGGCCCGCGCCTTGATCAGGGGGGCGGCAAAGGCCTCCTGGGCCGCGATCAGCTGCAACTCATAGGCATCGGCCTGCCAGGTGCGCAGCAGTACCGTATCCACCGCCGCATTAGTGCGCTCGAACGCGCTGACGGCATCGTAACCCGCCTGCAGATTGGCCAGCATCAGCGCGCTGATGAGATCCCCCACGCCCACCGGCTGGCGGGCAAACTCGTAGAGCGGACGGTCGATCAGATAATCGCCCTCGGGGGTGGCCAGCAGCATCTCGAAACGACCCGGCTCGCGAGCGGCACGTCCAAGATGCTTGACCAGCACCATCTTCACCCCGCGTGCCAGCAGCTGATGGGCGGCGGCCCGCGTCTGCGCCAGATCCGTCAGATGGACGTCGCACAGTGTCTCCAGCTCCAGCAGATTGGGGGCCATGACATCGGCCACCGGCAGCGCCTTCTCGGTCAAAAAGCGGGTCACCCCAGGCGCGACGATGCACCCTTTCTCCGGGTGGCCCATCACAGGATCGCAAAAATAGATGGCGGCAGGGTTGGCGGCCTTGACCGCGGCCACCACCGTCAGGATCTCGTCCCCCTGCTCAGCCGAGCCGAGATAACCGCTCAGCACGGCATCGCAGTGTCCCAGCACCCCGATGTCCGAGAGCCCCATGCACAGGGCGCTGATATGCCCTGCAGGCATGGCCATCCCCTGCCAACCGGCCGCATATTGGGTATGGTTGGAGAACTGCACCGTGTTGATGGGCCATACCTCCATACCTAGACGGCGCATGGGGAATACGGCAGCGCTGTTGCCGGCACAGCCGAACACCACGTGGGACTGGATAGAGAGAATGCGTTTCATCGACATCACCGCAGAGAAGAGTCAGGGGAAAGGCGCAATATATCGGATGAAGATATTGAACTTCCACCCTTGATCAGCACAAACCCTTATTTGGTCTGCTCAAGCCTCGAGGAGACTCGCGTTGTCACCCACATCCCCCCCTCTTTACTGCGATGCCAGAGTCCGAGACAGCGGAGGACACCGGCGTGGTTTGAAATGGTGATTAAACACTCTTGTTTGATGGCATATGGGCTTAATAAATCCGCTCTTTTTGTTGATCCGTGCGATGGCATGCGAACGGACAGATGGCCGGGTGCAGCCCTGGCCTCAACAAGGCAGCAAGGCAGCAAGGCAGCAAGGCAGCAAGGCAGCAAGGCAGCAAGGCAGCAAGGCAGCAAGGCAGCAAGGCAGCGTAGTGAAAGGAAGAAACTACGTCAGCGCAAGTGAGGAGCTCACGGCCGACCAAAGGCAGGATCGGGCTGGTCGGCCCGATCCGGTTTATCAGGGGCGAGCGAAGTGGTAGACCCAACCCTCGTCCAAAGCCATCTCGGCGGGCGGCGCCACCAGTGCCGGCAACAGGGAGACGCTCCCCTTGGCGGCATATTGCAGCGCCATCAGGGCGCAGATGGCGGCATCGTAGCGATCGGTTCCCGCCGTTACATCGGCAGGCAGATGCTGCAGCAACTCGGCACGCACCGTCGATGCCTTGCCCCCCGTCTTGGCAAGGGCGGGATAGACCTCCAGCACGGCGCGATCGGCCTCAGCCTGCTGCTTGGGCACCAGTCGCAAGTCGGCCAACCTCGGCAGCATGGCCAGCGCCAGGGTTGCATTGTTGCCGAGCCTGTCGAAGGTGGCCGAGAGCGGCTTCTTGCCGTATTGCTCATGGAGCCAGCGTTCGCAGTCCCGGTAGGCATAAGGGTTGTCTATTTCGCGCTGGGGCACGGCGCACTCGGTCGCCCTCCCCGCCAGCAGCTCGCCAAAGGCGCGAGGAAACGCCAGCGGCGCGTCTATCCCCAGCGCCAGCTGCGGACAGGCCAGCACCTGCAGCAGGTGGATCTCGTCATGCAGCGCCGGGCGCAGCAAGGCATCCAGATCCGGCGCAACCCTCGAGCTCAGCCGAAACAGGGGCGATACGCCAAACCAGTGCAGCCGCTGCTCACGCGCCTGCCACCCCACCACGGCCACGGCCTGGGCACTGCCCTGCCAGCCTCTTACGTCCCAGCCGATGCCGATGGCATCCATGTGTTCCATTGTCATGCCAGTGTCACCTCTGCACGCTATCAATGCAGCACAGGGTAATGGCTGGCGCCCCTAAAGCAAGGCTGGCGGCGCAGCTTAGAAGGATTTCTTGAAATTGATCAGCGGCAAGATGGGGAAAACCCCGTTCTCGGCGTAGTTGGCGAGACCGATCTGCAGACCGTCCAGGTGTTTGGTGGCGTTGATGAAGCCCAGCTGGAAGGTGGTGCGCTCGGCATAGTTGACGAAGCCGACGTTGGCCAGGGCATTGCCCTTGGCGATATTGACGGCCCCCCAGTTGAGACCCTGCACATTGTTGGTCAGGTTGACGAAGCCAAGGTTGACCCCCTTGTCCTGACCCTCGTGCCAGTTGAGTGCGTTGATCGCCACCCCGCCAAACTGGTGGCGTACCCGGCCGGCACCGAAAAAGACGCCAAGCTGCAGACCGGTGAATTGATCCACGTCGGAGAGGGCGAAAACGGGCAGATCGATCCCCTTCACCTGACCGGTACGACCATAGAGAACAGAGGCTCTGGCCCCCTCGACCTGGTGAGACGCGGGCAGATTGACGCCGGGCAAGGAGAGCTGGACAGGGGTACTGGCGTGGGCAACGCCGCCAAGGGCCGCAGCCCCCAGGGCAAGCAGCAGGCGGGCAGGTTTCATCGGTGCATTCCTCGAGGCTCAGGGAGTGCATCAGCCTACCAGCCCTGCGGCCCGGTAACGAGGTCGAAGCGAGCTGGCTGCGTCACCCCTCGTCTGAATCCAGCCAATCAGACTGGACAGACCAGAGTCAACATTTCGCCAAAAATTAACATTTATATTATTTACATCAAGCCTCATTTGATAACACAATGCTTAAACGTACGTTTGAACAGAGCAAGCGATACGCAACGACTTGAGGATGTAGTCGCATAGTTGTGACCCAACCCGGGCCATAGGCCCTTTTGCAATACCTTCTGCCAACCACGGAGACGCGCGATGAATATGGACGTAATCAAGACCTTTACCGAGCAGATGCAAGGCTTTGCCGCCCCCCTCACCCGTTACAACCAGCTGCTGGCCAGCAATATCGAGCAGTTGACCCGGCTGCAACTGGCCTCCGCCAACGCCTATGCCGAGCTGGGGCTGAACCAGCTGCAGGCTGCCGGCAAGGTGCAGGATGCCCAGAGCCTGGCAGCCCTCGGCACCGTCCAGCTGGAAACCGCCAGCCAGCTCTCCCGCCAGATGCTGGACGACATCCAGAAGCTCAACGCCCTCGGCCAGCAGTTCAAGGACGATCTGGACGCCCTGACTGCCGACGGCATCAAAAAGAGCACGGGCAAGGCCTGATATCCCCCTGGCTGCCCGCGACGGGCAGCCACATCTCCCCATGCTCCGTCACGACAGGCTCGCCCTGCGCCGGGGATGGGTGAAGGAGAGAACATGAGCCAATCATCTTACGGCCCGCTGTTCGAGGCCCTGGCCCACTACAACGACAAGCTGCTGGACATGGCCAAGGCGCAGACCGAGCGCACGGCCCAGGCCCTGCTGCAGACCAATCTCGACGATCTCGGCCAGGTGCTGGAACAGGGCAGCCAGCAGCCCTGGCAACTGATCAATGCCCAGATGAACTGGTGGCAGGATCAGCTCAAGCTGATGCAACACACCCTGCTCAAGAGCGCAGGCCAGCAGAGCGAGCCGGTCATCGCCCCGGAGCGCAGCGATCGCCGCTTCAAGGCCGACGCCTGGAGCGAGCAGCCCATTTATGACTACCTCAAGCAATCCTATCTGCTGACCGCCAGACACCTGCTGGACTCGGTGGATGCCCTCGAAGGGGTGCCCCAGAAGAGCCGGGAGCGGCTGCGTTTCTTTACCCGCCAGTACATCAACGCCATGGCCCCCAGCAACTTTCTGGCTACCAATCCGGAGCTGCTCAAGCTCACCCTGGAGTCAGACGGCCAGAACCTGGTGCGCGGGCTGACCCTGCTGGCCGAAGATCTCGAGCGCAGCGCCGATCACCTCAACATCCGCCTGACCGACGAATCCGCCTTCGAGCTGGGCCGTGATCTCGCACTGACCCCGGGCCGGGTGGTGCAACGCACCGAGCTGTATGAGCTTATCCAGTACAGCCCGACCACGGAGACGGTGGCCAGGACGCCGGTGCTGATCGTGCCGCCCTTCATCAACAAGTACTACATCATGGACATGCGGCCCCAGAACTCCCTGGTGGCCTGGCTGGTTGCCCAGGGCCAGACGGTGTTCATGATCTCCTGGCGTAACCCGGGGCCGGCCCAGGCCGACATCGATCTCGACGACTACGTGGTGGACGGCGTCATCGCCGCGCTGGATGGCGTGGAGGCGGCTACCGGCGAGCGGGAAGTGCACGGCATCGGCTACTGCATCGGCGGCACCGCCCTCTCCTTGGCCATGGGCTGGCTGGCCGCCCGGCGCCAGAAGCAACGGGTTCGATCCGCCACCCTGTTCACCACCCTGCTCGACTTCTCCCAGCCGGGGGAGCTTGGCATCTTCATCCACGAGCCCATCATTGCGGCGCTGGAAGCCCAGAACGAAGCCAAGGGCATCATGGACGGGCGCCAGCTGGCGGTCTCCTTCAGCCTGCTGCGGGAGAACAGCCTCTACTGGAATTACTACATCGACAGCTACCTCAAGGGGCAGAGCCCGGTGGCGTTCGATCTGCTGCACTGGAACAGCGACAGCACCAACGTGGCGGGCAAGACCCACAACAGCCTGCTGCGCCGGCTCTATCTGGAAAACCAGCTGGTGAAGGGGGAGCTCAAGATCCGCCACACCCGCATCGATCTCGCCAAGGTGAAGGCCCCGGTGCTGCTGGTGTCGGCCATGGACGATCACATCGCCCTCTGGCAGGGCACCTGGCAGGGCATGAAGCTGTTCGGTGGCGAGCAGCGCTTCATCCTGGCCGAATCGGGCCACATCGCCGGCATCATCAATCCGCCGGATGCCAACAAGTACGGCTTCTGGCAGAACGACGCCGAAGCCGCCAGCCCCGAGGCGTGGCTCACCGGCGCGACCCACACCCCGGGTTCCTGGTGGCCGCAAATGGCAGCCTTCATCCAGAGCCGGGAAGAGGATCCCGCCCCCATCCCCGCCCGCATCCCGAGCGAAGGGCTGGAGGCGGCGCCCGGTGGCTACGTCAAGGTACGGCTCAACCCGGTCTTTGCGCCGACACCCGAGGAGGAGCCCGCATGAGCACGCTCCCCTTCGAGGTGGGCCAAAAGGCCAGTCTGACCAAGCGGTTCGGGGCGGCAGAGGTCGCGGCCTTTGCCGGGCTGTCGGAGGATTTCAATCCGCTGCACCTGGATCCCGCCTTCGCCGCCACCACGCCGTTCGAGCGCCCCATCGTGCACGGCATGCTGCTGGCCAGCCTCTTCTCGGGGCTGCTGGGTCAGCAACTGCCGGGCAAGGGCACCGTCTATCTCGGTCAGAGCCTCGCCTTCAAGCAACCGGTGTTTGTGGGGGATGAGGTGACGGCAGAGGTGGAGATCATCGCCCTGCGCAGCGACAAGCCCATCATCACCCTGGCCACCCGTATCCTGACGTCAACCGGCGCCATCGCCGTCAGCGGGGAAGCCGTGGTGAAGTTTGGCTAAAAGCGGTTTGCCCCATGATCTCAGTCAGCCCGGCCAGTGCCGGGCTGACTGCTATGGCGTGCGCCCCGAAAATAGTCTTGCAAGCCACTATTGCCCGCAGACAGCGCCCTTGCCCTTTCCTTGACGGCCCGAACTGCCTAGAATAATCGCCCTGCTGTTTCAGCCATTTATCCACGAGAGGATTTTCCATGGAGACGTTTCTGCTCGAAGGGCACCCCTTTATTGCCCTGTGTGACCTTATCAAACATCAGGGGTGGGCTGATTGTGGCGGCGCAGCCAAGGCGCTGATCGCCGACGGCCTGGTCGAGGTCAACGGTCAGGTGGAGACCCGCAAGCGCTGCAAGATAGTGGCCGGCCAGGTAGTCAACTTCAACGGCATGAAGGTCGTAGTGAAAGAGGGCGTCAGCCCGGAGATCCTCTGACCCGCCGCTCTGCCACCCAAGCGCTACCTGGCACAGTGGCCGAGCAGTGGTCAACTTCAACTGCATGAAGATGGTCGTGAAAGAGGGCGTCAGCCCCGAGATCCTCTGAACCTTGCTTGAATAAGGGCGCCGACGCGCCCTTTGGCATTTAGCTGGCCTTGATGGAGAGGGTCAGCACGAAGCGCGCCATCGCCTCATCTCCGTTCAGTGACGGACAAGTGGCCACCACCTGGATGGGGCGGTTGATGCGTTGACCGCTGGCCAGCGACTCGTCGATCATGGCGTCGATCTCCTCCCCGGCCGCGCAGTCAAACTGCACATCCCCCTCGGGCCGCTTCAGAAACTCCCCCTGCACATCCTTGAAGGCGAAGTGCACCTTCTTGCGCCGCTGCCGTCCCTTCTCCATCACCAGCAGACCGCCCACCAGATCGGCGCCGGTGGCCAGCGCACCGAAATACATGCTGCCCAGGTGGTTGCGCGTGCGCCACCCCAGTGGAATGCGAATGCGCAGCGCCTTGGCGCTCATCTCTTCGATGACGGGGGCACAAAAACCGATGACGGGAATGTAGCGCCAGGCAAAGAGCCGCAGCGCCAGGTTGGCCTTCAAACGTTGCAAATCCATATGCGAACTGATCCGATGAGTTGATGTAAACAATATGTTGCCAGCATGGCTGGCGTTCGACAAGGACGCGGATCACGCTGCCGCCATTTCTTCAGCCCAAAAAAAGAGGGAACCGCAATGGTTCCCTCTGCTCGTTCCTGTGGCTGTCAGGCCCGCTTCTCCTCGAGCCAGGCTCCCTGGCTCTGCATCTCGAACAGCTGGGCATAGTGGCCGCCCAGCGCCATCAGCTCGCCATGGGTGCCTCGCTCGTTCACCTGACCGCGAGAGAGCAGCAGGATCTCGTCTGCGTCGACGATGGTCGAGAGGCGGTGGGCGATGGCGATGGTGGTGCGGCCACGGCGCGCCGCCGCCAACGCCGAAGAGAGGGCCAGCTCGGTCTGGGAGTCCACGCTGGCAGTTGCCTCGTCCAGAATGAGGATGCGCGGATCTCCCACCAGGGCGCGGGCAAAGGAGAGCAGCTGACGCTGGCCGGCGGAGAGGTTCTTGCCCCCCTCCTCCATCAGGGTGTTCAGCCCCTCCGGCAGGCTCAGCACGAACTCTGCCAGCTGCACCTCGGTCAGCGCCTGCCAGAGCTGCGCATCAAGGATGCCGTCACGGCCGAGCCGCAGGTTTTCCGCCAACGTCCCAACGAAGATAAAGGGATCCTGCTGAACCAGCCCGATGCTGCGGCGCACCGCCGAGAGCGACAGGCTCGCCATCGGGTGATCATCGAAGCGGATGGTGCCCTGATCCAACGGGTAGAAGCCCATCAGCAGGCTGATGATGGTGGACTTGCCGCTGCCGGTGTGACCCACCAGCGCCAGCATCTGGCCGGGACGGGCGGCAAAGCTCACATCCCGCAGCACCTGCTGCTCGCCATCGTAGGAGAAGCTTACCCGCTCGAAGCTCACCTCTCCCTTGAGCGGGCGCATCTCGCCTGCGGTGCTCTCGCGCGCTTCATCGAGCAGGGCAAAGACCCGCTCCCCGGCTACCATGGCCTGCTGCAACTGGTTGAGCTGGTTAGTCATCTCGATGAGCGGCTCGATCATCCGCCCCAGATAGCTGATGAAGGCGTAGAGCACCCCCACCTGGATGGCGCCCTCCGCACTCAGTCCCTCGCGGGAAAACAGCGCCAACAGGCCGATCAGCACCATCATGTAGAAGAGATCGATGAGCGGGCGCAGCAAAATGCCGTTGATCTTGAGGCTCTTGAGGCGCGCTGCCCAGTGCTGCTGGTTCACCTCGGCAAAGGCGTTGGCGAAGTGGCGCTCCTGCACCATGGTCTGAATGACCGGCATCCCCTGCAGCGACTCGTTGAGGCGGCTGTTGATATCGGAGAGCAGGCTGCGGGTCGCCCGCACCACGGGCACACTCAGTTTCTGATAGAGCCACATCACCCCGCCCACCGCCGGCAGCAGGCAGGCACACACCAGCATCAGCCGCAGATCCAGCAGCGCCATGGAGATGAGGATGCCGCACAGCAGCACCACCTTCTGCACCAAGAGCCCTATCACCTGCACATAGAGGTTCATGATCGCCTCGGTGTCGTTGGTGATGCGGGAGATGAGCGAACCCGAGCGGTGCTGGTCAAAGTAGCGGGCCGGCAACCGGATGGCGGTGGCAAATACCTGCTCGCGCAGGCGCTGCACCACCGCCTGGGCGATGCGGTTGAAGCGCAGGGACTGCAGGTAGAAACCGGCCGCAGACAATACCTGCAGGCCGAGATAACCGGCAGCAATGGCCGCGATGGCGGGCCACACCAGCTGGCGTGGCGCCAGATAGTCGTCGATGAACAGCTTGATGAGCAGGGGGCCGGCCACTTCGGCGCCGGTGGCCAGCAGCAGGCAGATCCCGGCCTGAATGAGCCAGCGCGGGTAACGGGCACAGTACCCGAGCAGTCGTTTGATGGTCGGGTTCACAGGCGCACCTCCACGTCTTGTTTCAGCAGCTGATGACGAGGCACCAGGCTGGCATACCAGCACTCAGGCTCAGCGCCACACCGAGTGAAGACGCGCTTGATGAGTGGACTCACAGGCTCTCCTCCACGTCTTGCTCGAGACGCTGATAACGGACCATGTCCGCATACCAGCCGTTGTGGGCCATCAGGGTGCCGTGGCGACCCCGTTCGCTGATGTGGCCCTGCTCCAGCACCAGGATCTCGTCAGCCTGCTCCACCGCCGTCATCCGATGGCTGACCAGGATCAGGGTCCGTTTGTGGGCCTTGAGGGCGTGCAGGATCTGCTGCTCGGTGTGGGCATCCACCGCCGAGAGGGCATCGTCCAGCACCAGGATGGGGGCCTCCAGCAGCAGGGCGCGGGCGATGGCGAGCCGCTGTTTCTGGCCGCCAGAGAGGGTCACCCCCTTCTCCCCCACTTCGGTCTCGTAGCCCTTAGGGAAACGACTGATGTCGTCGTGCACGCAGGCGATACGCGCCACCCGCTCAATCTCCTCCCGGCTGGCATCGGGGCGGCCGAGGGCGATGTTGGCGGCGATAGTGGTGGAGAAGAGGAACGGCTCCTGCGGCACATAGGCAAACTGGCTGCGCAGCTCACCCAGCGCCAGTTGCGAAATTGGCACCTCCCCCATGCGGATCTCCCCCGCGGTGGGATTGGCCAGCCGCATCAACAGCTTGAGCAGGGAACTCTTGCCCGCCCCGGTGCGCCCGACGATCCCCAGTATGCCGCCGGCTTGCAGGGTGAACTCCACATTGCGCAGCAGAGTGCGCTGCTCGAGCTGGTAGCTGAGCGTCACGGCGCGCAGCGGAAAGGCCGAGGCCAGCGCCACCGGGTGAGCCGGCTCTTCGATATCGCTGCGCTCGGCCAGCAGGCTCTCGATCCGCGAATAGGCGGCGCTGCCGCGCTCGATGATGTTGAACAGCCAGGCGATGGCGAACATGGGCCAGATCAGCTGACCGAGGTACATGGTAAAGCTGGTGAGCTCCCCCAGGGTCAGCTCGTCACGCAGCACCAGGGCGCTGCCGCCCGCCACTGCGAGGAAGTAGGAGCAGCCGATGCACAGGTAAATCACGGGATCGAACTTGGCATCGATACGGGCCACCGCCATGTTGCAGGCGCCCGCCTCCCGGGTCAGCTCGGCAAAGCCGCGATCTTCGAGCGATTCCACCGCATAGGACTTGAGCACCCGCACGCCGGAGAGCGCCTCCTGGGTCTTGTTGTTGAGCCGCGAGAAGGCCCCCTGCGCCGCCTTGAACTCCTTGTAGATCTGGGTACCGAAGCGGTTCATGAAGAACGCCATCACCGGCAGCGGCAACAGAGAGAGCAGGGTCAGCTGCCAGGAGTACTGGCTGCACATGATGGAGAGCACCAGGATCCCGACGATCATGGAGTCCACCAGGGTCAGCACCCCTTCCCCGGCGGTCATCTCCACCGCCTGGATGTCGTTGGTGGCGTGGGCCATCAGATCGCCGGTGCGGTGGCGCTGATAAAAGTCCGGGCTCATGCGGGTAAAGTGGCCAAAGAGCCGGTTGCGCAGCACATAGGCCAACCGGTAGGAGGCACCAAACAGCATGACCCGCCACACGTAGCGCAGCAGATAGATGAGCAGACCTAGGCCGAACAAGCCGGCCAGATAACCGGTCAGGGTGGCGTTGTCCAGCGACCCTTTGGCGATGCCATCCACCACCCACCCCACCACCTTGGGCGGGATCACGGTCAACAGGGCCACCATCATCAACAGCGAGATGGCGACCAGGTAACGCTGCCACTGCTCCTTGAAGAACCAGCCCAGCCTTGCAAATACGCTCACGTAGATATCCTTTGTCGCGGCAGGCCGAGGCTGCCGCCCGTCATGGAAAGCCCAATGCAATCGCCCCCGGCTGGGGGCGATACGAGGAGGTCATGATAGCCTGAAGCAGAAGGCTTGAGAATTATTGCTATTTCACTTGTTACAACAAACGATCATCGCGCTGCTCAAAGGCACCATACGATGCTTCATGCTGCTCTCCGGTCAGCAGGAAGTGAGACACCTCCTCCCGGGTCAGACTGAAGACCTGCTGCAACTGCTCAAGATCCTGTTCGGTGAGCTCTTCCTGCTGGCGCAGTCGCCACTCCAGCTCGCCGGCGAGGATCTGCAGGCGGGACGCTGAGATGTTGGCGGAAACCCCCTTGAGGGTATGCAACAACCGGCAGGCGATGTCGGGCTGCTGGCGACGCAGGGCGGAGCGGATCTCCCACAGGTCATCCTTGTGCTCCGACATGAACAGCTTGAACAGGATCTGCAGTGCCTCCTTGTCCTGCTCCAGCCGTCTGAGGGCATCCTCCAGATCCAGTACCCCCATCAGATCGGGCGGCTTCACCTCCAGCGGCACCAACCGCTCGCCGCTGGCGCTCTTCACCCACTGCAACAGGTTGTTGTAGAGATCGAGCTTGCTGACCGGCTTGGTAACATAGCCGTTCATCCCCACGCCGAGGCAGCGTTCCCTGTCTCCCGGCATGGCGCTGGCCGTCAGGGCGATGATGGGCACATCGTGCTTGTCGACCATCTTGCGGATCTGGCGGGTAGCATCCAGCCCGTCCAGCACCGGCATCTGCAAGTCCATCAGGATCACGTCGAACGGCTGCTCGGCCACCCGCTCGACCGCCTCCCGGCCGTTGCCCACCACGGTCACCAGGGCATCGACCCGGCGCAGATATTCGATGATGAGCTGCTGGTTGACCCTATTGTCCTCCGCCAGCAGCACCCGGATGCCTTGCAGCAGCTCGCGAAAATGCTGCTGGTCGCCCTGCACCTCGGCCTGGCGGAACTGCTGATCGTGTGAACTGCCGTTGAGCAGCTCGTCCACCTTGGCCAGCAGGGCATTTTCGGTCATCGGCTTGGGCAGGAAGTGGGTCAGCCCCATGCTCTCCATCCGCCCGTGCAACCCCTCCTTGGCCCAGGCACTGGTCATCAGGATGGGCAGTCGGCGCCACTGGCTGTGCTGGTACATTTCGAGCGCCAGATCCAGCCCATCCTCCTGCCCCATGCGCCAGTCGAGAATGGCCAGCCGGACGTTCTGCCCCTCTTCCCGCAGCACCTGACGCGCCCGCGAGAGGCTGTTGACCGCCATCACCCTGGCCCCTGCCCGGCCCAGGATATCCTTGGCCAGATCCAGCACCAGCTCGTTGTCATCCATCACCAGCACCAGCGGCTGATTCTCAAAGAAGACCCGCCGTCCGGAGACGCCATACACCGCCTTGGTCATGGGGATCTCGAACTGGAACACCGAGCCCGCACCCGGTTTGCTCTGCACCGTGATCCGCCCCCCCATCAGCTCCACCAGCCGCTGGGAGATGTTGAGGCCAAGCCCGGAGCCGCCATATTTGCGAGTGTTGCCCGCCTCCAGCTGGGTGAAGGGCTGGAACAGCTGGGCCTGTTTCTCCTCGGCAATACCGATGCCGGTGTCGCGCACGCTGAAACGCACCTGCATGGGATGGGGGTTGACCAGGGTGATGGACACCTCCACCTCGCCCCGCTCGGTGAACTTGATGGCGTTGTTGACCAGATTGACCAGCACCTGACCGAGGCGCAGCGGGTCGCCACGCAGAAAGTCGGGCACCGCCGGCGACTTGTTGATGATGACCTCGACGTGCTTGCGCTCGGCCAGATCGGCGAACATGCCCGCCAGCGAGTCGATCTGCTCGCTGAGATCGAAGTCGATCTCCTCCAGCGTCAGCTTGCCGGACTCCACCTTGGTCAGATCCAGAATGTCGTTGATGAGCAGCAGCAAGGTATCCGATGAGGATTTGATCTTGCTGAGATAATCGCGCTGCTGTTGATCCAGCTCGGTCTGCAGTGCCAGCGAGCTGAAGCCGATGATGGCGTTCATAGGGGTGCGGATCTCGTGGCTCATGTTGGCCAGAAAGTCGCTCTTGGCCTGGGCCAGCAAACCGGTCTGACGCGACAACTCGCTCAGCTTCTGGTTGCGCCGCCACAGGGTCACCGCCACCAGTCCGAAGCAGAGCATGGCCCCCCCCAGCACCATCAGATAGAAGCGACTCTTGAGAGAGGAGGCCTGCTCCATCTTGCTCTGTTTCCAGCGCGACAGCCCCTCCAGCTCGTGCATGTCGATGACCTGGTTGCGCAGCACGTGATATGCCACGACCTGATGACTGACATCCTCACTCAGCTGGGCCAACCCGACTACCTCGGGATAAGCGGGATAGGCTGTCTTGAGACGGCGCTGCAGGGCCTGCAACTGCTGTTGCTCGCCCTTGTCCCAGCTGCGTTTGAGGTAATTGCTGAGCTGGGCCAGCTCGGTCAGATCGATGGCCAGCGGCGCGTCCGCCGGCAGGGTTGCCAGCAGGCCGTTCAGCTGCTTTTGAAAGGGCTGTTCTATGTACTCGATCGCCATCTCCATGGAGTAGAGCTTGGCGAGATCAAGCAGATAGCTGTCGATATCGTGCAACAGCGATTGAGAGTGAGGATTGTCGGCCGAGTCGGGGTCGTTGCGCACCTGGCGTACGAAACTGTCGAGGTTGCTCGACAGCTGATTGAGACGCTGCTGTACATTGCCGTCGTTGGCCTTCTCGCGCCCCAGCAGATAGACGGTATCGGTATTGACCCGGTTGAGGATCAACTCCGCCGCCACGCTGAGCTCCGAGGCTTTCTGCTGCTGGCTGAGCAGTTGCCAGCAATAGCCGGAAAACGCCAGCAGCGATACGATGATCAGGCTAAGTACAACACGATTGACCCGTGTCACATTATTCATCCCGTCTCGATTCTCATGTCATGGCCATGCATCCACCGACATCACGTCGCTACGGGATCACTGGCTGTGAAAGATAATTGACTGCTATGTTACCGTTACTCTGCCCTGACAGTGCAATAAAGATGTTGCAGGGCTTATGCATACAGGAATCAATTATGTCATTTATCACTACCTATTGTAGCCACTGCTTCACCAGGAACCGCCTGCCCGAGGAGAAGGTGGATTCAAACGCGAAGTGTGGTCGCTGCAAGAGCGGACTGTTCGCCACCACCCCGGTCACCGGCCAGGAGCAGCAATTCGATACCCTGATCCAGTCCGACATCCCAGTCGTGGTCGACTTCTGGGCCAGCTGGTGTGGACCATGCCTTCAATTTTCATCTGTTTTTCAACAAGTTGCCAGTGAACTTGAGCCAAAAATCCGCTTCGTCAAGGTCGATACCGAGCAACAGGCCACCATCGCGGCCCGCTACGCCATTCGCAGCATCCCCACCCTGATGGTATTCAAGCAGGGCAAGATGGTGGCTCAGCGCAGCGGCTCCCTGCCCCCCAGTCTGTTCAAGGAGTGGCTTGCCTCCTTTCTGAACAGCCACAAATGATACCAACTTGTTTAATTTATGTTTTATTTGCGTTTTAACTTGTCTTAACTCTGTGAGTCTCGGCATGCTTTGACCAGATCCCCCTGTTTCAAACGGGGGGATGAATGTAATCTCGGCAACACAACAACAACCATAAATTAACCGAGAGAACGATATGCACACATCTGCAGTACCCTCTACTACCCCATCACGCTGGCTGGACGTCAAATCCGGGATCGTCATCCTGGATGTCCTGCTGCTCTGTGCCATGCTCGCCTGGCTGCCGTTTGACCCCAACGTCAACAAGGGGCTGGGGATCCTGGTCTTCATCGCCATTCTCTGGCTGACAGAAGCAGTCAACATCACCATCACGGCCCTCTCCATCCCGGTACTTGCGACCCTGCTCGGGGTGTTTGACATGAGCAAGTCCCTGACGGATTTCGCCAACCCGGTGCTGTTTCTCTTCTTCGGCGGCTTCGCACTGGCTGCAGCCCTCTCCAAACAAGGGCTGGATACCCAGATCGCCGCCAAGGTGATGCAGCTTGCCAAGGGTCACCTCGGCTGGGCCGCCATCGTGCTCTTCACCATCACGGCCGCCCTCTCCATGTGGATCAGCAACACCGCCACCGCCGCCATGATGATGCCGCTGGCCCTCGGCATGCTCAAAGGCATCGACGCCCACAAGGAGCGCCGCACCCTGGTCTTCGTCCTGCTGGGGGTCGCCTACAGCGCCAGCATCGGCGGTATCGGCACCCTGGTGGGCAGCCCGCCCAACGCCATCGCGGCCGCCCAGATGGGGCTGGGTTTCACCGACTGGATGAAGTTTGGCATCCCGGTGGTGCTTATCTTCATGCCGGTGGGCATCGGCCTGCTGTATCTGGTGACGCGCCCCGACCTCTCCCATCAGGTCAGCACCGAGAAGGTGACCATCCAGTGGACCGGTCAACGCAAGATCACCCTGCTCATCTTCCTGACCACGGTACTGCTGTGGATCGGCTCCCAACCCATCGCCAAGGCAATGGGGGGCATTCCCCAGTTCGATACCCTGATCGCCATGGGCGCCATCGTGGCCATTGCCATCAGCCGGGTGGCCAGCTGGGATGACATCAACCAGAACACCGACTGGGGCGTGCTGATGCTGTTCGGCGGTGGCCTCACCTTAAGCGCCATCCTGAAGCAGACTGGCGCCAACGCCTTCCTGGCGGAGCACCTCTCCAACGGTCTGGCCACCATGCCTATCTTCATCATCCTGCTCTGCCTGGCTGCATTCGTGGTGTTCCTGACCGAACTGGTCTCCAACACCGCCACCGCCGCCCTGTTGGTGCCGCTGTTTGCCGGGGTCGCCGAGGCGCTGGGGGTCTCCCCCATCGTTGTCTCCGTGCTGATCGCCGTCGGTGCCTCCTGCGCCTTCATGCTGCCGGTGGCCACCCCGCCCAACGCCATCGTGTTCGCCAGCGGTTACATCAAACAACGTGAGATGATGCGAGCCGGCCTGGTGCTGAACCTGGTCTTCACCGTCATTCTGACCATGCTCGCCTACTTCATGGGCGACATACTGCACTGAGACATATTCACTGATATGCCGAATACCAAGGCCCCTGACGGGGCCTTTTTTATTGTCTCACTTGCCTGCCGATTCTCGAGTGCACATCTTTTTCTCCCGCCCTCAGCCCCCCCTCATTCGACGTCACACGTCCTCAAATAGCAGAACTGTATGCAGAGGGTGGCAATGGGCAGTCAGGCAGTCAGGCAGTCAGGCAGTCAGGCAGTCAGGCAGTCGGGCAGTTTGCTTTTGTCCCGCATTCACACAACCAACGCCGCCCACGCCCAATAAAAAACCCCCGCATGGCGGGGGTTTGGTTTGCTCTCTGGTCAGCCGATGCTGCAGGGCTTCAGGTTCCAGATCCGATCCACATAGTCCTGGATGGAGCGATCGGAGTTGAACTTGCCCATGGTGGCCGAGTTGATGATGGCCTTCTTGGCCCACAGTGCCGGATCCCGATACCAGGTATCGATCAGCTTGTGTGCTTCCGAGTAGGAAGCAAAATCGGCCAGCGTCAGGTAAGGATCCCCCCCTTCCAGCAAGGAGCGCTTGATGGAGGAGAGCTCGCCCGGACGACCCGGCGTGAAGTAGTCGGTATCGAACCAGTCCAGCACAGCTTTGAGCTCGGAGTTGGCGTAGTAGAAGTCATACGGGTTGTAACCGCGCCCCTTCAGTGCCTTCACCTCATCCACGTTCAGACCGAAGATGGCGCAGTTCTCGGCCCCCGCCTCTTCGGCGATCTCGATGTTGGCGCCGTCCAGGGTACCTATGGTGATGGCACCGTTCAGGGCCATCTTCATGTTGCCGGTACCAGAGGCTTCATAACCGGCAGTGGAGATCTGCTCGGAGACGTCGGCCGCCGGGATCAGCTTCTCGGCCAGGCTCACCCGGTAGTTCGGCATGAACACCACTTTCAGCTTGCCCTGAATGCGGGTGTCATTGTTGACCCGCTCCGCCAGCTTGTTGATGGCGTAGATGATGTCCTTGGCCAGCTTGTAACCGGGCGCCGCCTTGGAGCCGAAGATGAACACCCGCGGATGCATGTCGTAGTCGGGGTTGGCCAGCAGACGACGATAGAGCGCCATGATGTGGATGAGGTTCAGTTGCTGGCGCTTGTACTCGTGCAGACGCTTGATCTGGACGTCAAAGATCGCCTCGGCACTGACCTCGATGCCGGTTTCCGCCTTGATGACCTTGACCAGCTTCTCCTTGTTGTGGCGCTTGATGGTCATGAACTGCTTCTGGAAGGCCTTGTCGTCGGCAAACTTGGTGACGCTGCGCAGCTTGTCCAGTTGCAGCGGCCACTCCTTGCCCACCACTTCGTTGTAGAGCTCTGCCAGTTCCGGATTGCAGGCCAGCAGCCAGCGACGCGGAGTCACGCCGTTGGTGACGTTGCACATTTTCTCTGGCCACAGCTTGGCATACTCGGGGAAGAGATCTTCCTTCACCAGCTTGGAGTGGATCTCGGCCACGCCATTCACCTTGGAGGAGCCGATGACACACAGGTTGCCCATGCGCACCTTGCGCACCGCTCCCTCTTCGATGATGGAGAGCTTGGCCTTGATGGCGTCGTTGCCCGGCCACTTGGGCTCCACCAGCTCGCCCAGGAAACGGGCGTTGATTTCGTAAATGATCTCGAGATGGCGCGGCAGCACCTTCTCAAACAGACTGACCGACCACTTCTCCAGCGCTTCCGGCAGCAGGGTGTGGTTGGTGTAGGAGAACACCTGGTAGCTGATGGCCCAGGCCGCTTCCCAGGTCAGACCCTCTTCATCCACCAGCACCCGCATCAGTTCGGGAATGGCGACGGTGGGGTGGGTATCGTTGAGCTGAATGGCGATCTGGGCGGCAAAGTTGCTGAAATCGGCGCCATGCACCCGCTTGTAGCGACGCATGATATCCTTGATGGAGCAGGCACAGAAGAAGTACTGCTGGATCAGGCGCAGCTCTTTGCCCGCATCGGTCTCGTCATTCGGATAGAGCACCTTGGAGATGGTCTCGGCCTGGGCTTTTTCCGCCTGGGAGTCGATATAACCACCGGCGTTGAACACGTCCCAGTCAAAAAACTCGGAGGCGCGAGACTCCCACAGGCGCAGGATGTTGACGGTATGACCGCCAAAACCGACTACCGGAATATCCCAGGGCACCCCTTTGATCTTGCGACCGGCGTGCCACACCTTCTTGAGGCCGCCGTTGTCACCAAAGACGGTCTCCACGTAACCGTAGAGCGGGATCTCCTGCACCGATTCCGGGCGGCAGATCTCCCAAGGGTTGCCATATTCGCGCCAGGAGTCCGGACGCTCAATCTGACGGCCATCCTGAATTTCCTGACGGAACAGACCGTGCTCGTAGTGGATGCCATAGCCGACCGCCGGGTAGTTCAGGGTCGCCAGCGAATCGATGAAGCAGGCGGCCAGACGGCCCAGGCCGCCGTTGCCGAGTGCCATGTCGGGCTCTTGTTCACACAGATCGGTCAGTTCCAGACCGAGTTCGCCCAACGCCTCTTCGCAAATCTTGTACAGGGAGAGGTTGTGCAGGTTGTTGGAGGTCAGGCGCCCCATCAGGAATTCAGCAGAGAGATAGTGAATTGCACGAGTATCTTTCTTGAAGTGAGTCTGCTGAGTGCGGGTCAGGCGCTCGTACACCTGTTCGTTGACGGCGGCTGCGGTCGCTTTCCACCACGCTTCTGGCGAGGCTTTCTGTTCGCTTGTACCCAAGGTAGAACGCAGGTGACGCACGATACTCGCCTTGAGCTGATCTTTATCCAGTTGGAGATCCTGGTCTGTCTTCTTCTTGGTAGCCATAAACCATTTCCTTCGTTACAGAATAATAAATTGTTATCCCATCAGGGACCGGTGCTGTTGTTATCTGAGAATATGTTCCGGCGTGGGCATACTAGCTAAAGCCGCAGCTTGAAAAGTTAACGCAAGTCACACTTTAACGTATAAAAATGACAGTTCAAGTTTGAAAACCCTTTCCTGAAACCTGCAAATACAAACCCATCATTTCCTTTAAAATCAAAACCTTAAGTATATATCGCAAATATAAATTCATGAATAGGTTTTCAACGATTGCCAAGCGCTGAAAATCCATGAAAATAACTGAAAATTCAGCGCACATTGAAAACGATTTCAATGTGCGCCATTCATGAAAAAATAGAACAGTGCCATTCGGGGAGTGTTCGCCGATCAACCGTGAGCCTTGAACTGGTTGCTCATGGGATCGTAGTGGTAGCCAATCTGCAACAGGCGGGTGGCAAGCTGGTCTTCCGTCATGTCGTAATAGGCCAGCAATTCCTCCAGCCCGTCGCACTCCAGGCGCAGCTTCTCATTGATGATCCCGAGCAGGATATTGGCATCCAGTCGTTGCAAGGTGCTGACGTCCATCCTCATCTCTCCTCTGTACAGGACATACTGTATAACCATGGGCGCCCCTGCCCGCTTTGTCCATAGCCTGAAAAACACCCACCTCAAGATTGAAGTTTATATATTTTAAAATCAATTAGTTAACTTCTTTCATTACCGTTCAGATCACATTTTTGGCCACAAACGGCTTGTCACTACTGCGAACAACAACTACTGTATGTACATACAGCATGGTTATTCATACAGGAAAACATATGAGCCAGCCCATGAGCCACACCCTTGTCTCCGTCGCCAGCATGAGCACCCCCTGGCCCACTCGCCATCAGGGCAAGCAGGACGAATATCGCCACTCTGCGAGCCTCACCCGGGAGCCGCCGCTGCTCGATGAGCTGGTGCGCTTGAGCCAGGGTGACACGGGCTGGATCCTGCTCATTGCGCCACCCGGTCTGCCCGTGGCCAAGCAGTTGCAGGCACAGGGGATCAATCCGGCTCGGGTACTGGTGGTACACAGCCCCAAGATCAAGAACTGGCAATCCACGCTGGAGCAGAGTCTGGGCAACGGCCGCTGCGCCGCCGTGCTGACCTGGCTGCCGGAACAGGTCACGCTGGATCGGGCCAAGCTGAACACGTTGGGGCAACGCTGTGGCGTATTGACCCGTTTCTTCGAGCCAGTCGCCTCCTCTCCCGCTCATGGTGGCTCGCTGGTCTATGGCGGACAGGATGTTTATCTCAATCACTGACCCCCAACCGTGTGAGGAGATGGGTTGTTCAGCTAGATTGATGATGACTTTTTAATTGGGTGATGAATCGTTTGCCAATCACAGAGTAAAAAGAGCCCTTGCCACCAGACAACCGTGGCAAGGGTGAAGAGGCGCCAGCCAACTGGCGGACATGGGCTCCAGCGTTGACAGCCTTGTGCACCACGCACAGAGAGCGTCAGTTGGCAGTTGACAGTTGACAGTTGGCAGTTGGCAGTTGGCAGTTGGCAGTTGGCAGTTGGCAGTTGGCAGTTGGCAGTTGGCAGTTGGCAGTTGGCAGTTGGCAGTTGGCAGTTAAAATTCGCACGACAGACACGCAGACGAAAAGAAAAGGCGACCCTGGGGTCGCCTTCGTTTTGTTTGTTATGGCTGAGGCTGCATGACGGCCACATCCATGGCAGTCGCGCATTGCACCGGTGCATGCACTCAGGGCATAAAGACCCGTCTCCATACCGCAGGTGAACAGCCCTCAGACATCTTCAACTCACGCCAGCTTGCCATCGAGCTCGGCAATCTTGGCAGACCAGTAGGCCGGCCCGGTCTCGTGGATATTGTTGCCCTGAGAGTCGACCGCCACGGTTACCGGCATGTCCTCGACTTCGAACTCATAGATGGCTTCCATGCCCAGATCGGCGAAGGCCACCACCCGCGCCTTCTTGATGGCCTTGGCCACCAGATAGGCGGCACCACCGACGGCCATCAGATAGACGGCCTGGTGCTGCTTGATGCTCTCGACCGTCTTGGGGCCCCGCTCGGACTTGCCGATCATGCCGATGAGGCCGGTTTCCCCCAGCATCATGTCGGTAAACTTGTCCATCCGGGTGGAGGTGGTCGGGCCGGCCGGGCCGACCACTTCGTCACGCACGGCATCGACCGGGCCCACGTAATAGATGAAGCGGTTGGTGAAATCGACCCCTTCCGGCAGCCCCTCACCTTTTTTCAGCATGTCGGCAATGCGCTTGTGAGCGGCATCGCGACCGGTGAGGATCTTGCCGGAAAGCAGCACGGTATCCCCGCTCTTCCAGCTGGCGAGCTCTGTCTTGGTGATGCCGTCGACATTGACCCGGCGCACGTTGCCACCGGCAGAGCGGGTGATCTCCGGCCAATCTTCCAGTTTCGGCGGGGTCAGTTCGGCCGGGCCGGAACCATCCAGCTCGAAGTGGACATGGCGGGTGGCCGCGCAGTTGGGGATCATCACCACCGGCTTGGAGGCGGCATGGGTCGGCGCAGATTTCACCTTCACGTCCAGCACGGTCGTGAGGCCGCCGAGGCCCTGGGCACCGATGCCGAGCTTGTTGACCTTGTCGTAGAGCTCAACCCGCAGCTTCTCCTCTGTGGTCTCGGGACCACGGGCGATCAGCTCCTGGATGTCGATGTGCTCCATCAGCGCTTCCTTGGCCAGCACGGCCGCCTTCTCGGCGGTACCACCGATGCCAATGCCCAGCATGCCGGGCGGACACCAGCCGGCCCCCATGGTCGGTACTGTCTTGAGCACCCACTCGACGACGTCGTCGGAGGGGTTGAGCATCACCATCTTGGATTTGTTCTCGGAGCCGCCGCCCTTGGCCGCGATGCTCACTTCCACCTTGTTGCCCGGGATCATGTCGATGTGTACCACGGCCGGGGCGTTGTCTTTGGTGTTCTTGCGGCTGCCGGCGGGGTCGGCCAGCACGGAGGCGCGCAGCGGGTTGTCCGGATTGGTGTAGGCGCGGCGCGTCCCTTCATCCACCATCTCCTGCACCGTCATGTCGCTGTCCCACTGCACCTGCATGCCGATCTTGACGAAGCAGGTGACGATGCCGGTATCCTGGCAGAGCGGACGATGACCTTCGGCGGACATGCGGGAGTTGATCAGGATCTGGGCCAGGGCATCCTTGGCGGCCGGGTTGATCTCCCGGTCATAGGCGGCCTTGGCGGCATGCACGAAATCGAGGGGGTGGTAGTAGGAGATGTACTGCAGGGCGTCGGCGATGGAATCGATAAAATCCTGTTTTTTAATGATGCTCATATCATCCTCACTGGTCCTTGTCTCCCGTGTTGGTTGGAGCAAGGGCTTCCATATGAGCCGTGCTTCGGTGGGGTGGTGCCAGGCGGTCTGCCTGTCTGCCCGATAAGACAACGGCGCGTTTTTTCTAAAAATTCCGGCGCCTATGATACGCTTGCCACCCCGTACCGGCTAGGGAGCAGGCTGCAAACTGTTGCCTGTGTAACAAAAAATGAAACCAACGCTGCATATCCACCATTTTGAACACCAGATGGCGCTCCATGCGCTGTTCGCCCGCCTTCACCACCTGCCCTGGGCCATGTTGCTGGGATCCGCCGGCCCGCTGGGTGCGGACAACCGCTTTGACATCATCACCGCCGATCCGCTGGCCACCCTGCAGACCGACGGGGCGCTGACCCGCATCGAGCAGGGAGAGCAACACGAGTCCAGTGAAGATGATCCGCTGACCTTGCTGGCCCGGTGCCAGCGCGACCTGCTGGGAGAGATCACCACTCAAGCGCCCCCCCTGCCCTTCATCGGCGGGGCGCTCGGCCTGTTTGGCTATGATCTGGGCCGCCGCTTCGAGCGTCTGCCGAACCTGGCCGCCCGCGACGTCACCATCCCTGACATGGCGGTCGGCATCTATGACTGGGCCCTGCTGCGGGAGGTGGCAACGGGCAAATGGCAGCTGGTGCACTGGGGCAACGAGGCCGGCCTTGCCCGCCGGCTGCAGTGGCTGGAGGCACAACACGAGCTTGCCGCAGACCCCTTCGCCCTTGCTGGCCCCTGGCGCAGCAACATGAGCCGCGCCGAATATGGCGACAAATTTGCCCGGGTGCAGGCCTATCTGGCGGCAGGGGATTGCTACCAGATCAACCTGACCCAGCGTTTCAGCGCCCCCTATCGGGGTGACGAGTGGCAAGCCTACCAGGCGTTGTCACGGGCCAACCGCGCTCCCTTCTCGGCCTTCCTGCGCTTGCCGCAAGGGGCCATCCTGAGCCTCTCGCCCGAGCGTTTCCTGCTGCTCGACCAGCGCCACATCGAGACCAAACCCATCAAGGGCACTCGTCCGCGGCTGGCCGACCCTGCGCTGGATCAGGCCAGTGCCCGCGAGCTGGCGGAGGCCGACAAGGACAGATCGGAAAATCTGATGATCGTGGATCTGCTGCGCAACGACATCGGTCGGGTGAGCCGGCCCGGTTCGGTCAGCGTGCCCAGCCTGTTTGCGGTGGAATCCTTCCCGGCGGTGCACCACCTGGTTTCCACCATTCACGGCGAACTGGATGCCCGCTGGCAGGGCGTGGATCTGCTGCGCGCCTGCTTCCCTGGTGGCTCCATCACAGGCGCCCCCAAGATCCGGGCCATGGAGATCATCGAGGAGCTGGAGCCCCAGCGGCGCAACGCCTACTGCGGCAGCATCGGCTACCTCAGCCAGCACGGCCGGATGGACACCAGCATCTGCATCCGCACCCTGATCGCCGCACAGGGCCAGCTCCACTGCTGGGCTGGCGGTGGCGTCATCGCCGACTCCGACGTGGACGACGAATATCAGGAAACCTATGACAAGGTGGCCCGCATCCTGCCGCTGCTGGACGCACTGCGTTGAAAACCTGACAAAATGATCTCAGCGACTTGAAGGAGTGAAGAAGAATCGAGATGGAACGAGCCGAACTGCTGACCCGCTTTTTGTTGCAACGCCCCGCCCCCGCCCACCGGCTGACGGTGGCCGGGCTCAAGCCCGCCGCCGTGCTGCTGCCGCTGGTTGAACGGGCCGACGGCCTGCAATTGCTGCTGACCCGGCGCAGTCCGCACCTGCGCCACCACGCGGGACAGATAAGCTTCCCCGGTGGCAGGCAGGATCCGGACGACCGGGATCTGATCCACACGGCGCTGCGGGAAACCCAGGAAGAGCTGGGCATAGTCCCGGCCCAGATAAAGGTGCTTGGCACCCTCGCGCCCCTCAACACCGTCTCGCAATATGACGTGCTGCCGGTGCTGGGACTGGTGGCGGCCGACTATCAGCTCACCCTGAGCCGGGACGAGGTCGACCAGGCCTTCGAGGTGCCGCTCAACCACCTGCTGGATCCGCGCCACCATATCGCCCTGACCATTCCCAGAGCCGATCACCTGCATACCATCTACTGGATCCCCTGGCAGGACCATTTTATCTGGGGCGCAACCGCCAGCATGATCCGCCAGCTGTCACGGCAACTCTCCAGATAACATATTGCCAACAAATGCCTGTGCAATATTCATGCGTTAACACTAAAATAACGTGGTGTTTTATAAAAAATAATTGATTAATTCTTCTTTCGATCACATTTCCATAAAAGAGTGCGGTTTTCAGTCCCATAAAGGTGAATTTGATCAACATTTTTGATTAAAAAACCCGTATCCTTGCGCCGATTCTATAAAAACCACAATTCAGGGGTGAGACACATGTCTAATACTGTCACCGGCGCACAGGATGTTGCGACCTCACAGGAGCAAGGAACCCGCTCAGTCCAATCGCGTGGTTGGACCAAACAAGACACTCGCTGGGTAATCAGCCTGTTCGGTACCGCCGTCGGCGCCGGCATCCTGTTCCTGCCCATCAACGCCGGCATGGGCGGCTTCTGGCCGCTGGTGGTCATGGCGCTGCTGGTCGGCCCCATGACCTATCTGGCACACCGCGGCCTCGCCCGCTTCGTGCTCTCGTCAAGCAAACCCAATGCAGACATCACGGAAGTGGTGGAAGAGCACTTCGGCGTGGGTGCCGGCAAATTAATCACCCTGCTCTACTTCTTCGCCATCTACCCCATCGTGCTGATCTACGGGGTGGGCATCACCAATACCGTGGAAAGCTTCATGGTCAACCAGCTGCAGATGACGGCGCCGCCGCGCTGGATCCTCTCCATCGTGCTGATCATGGGCATGATGTCGGTGATGCTGGCTGGCGAGAAGCTGATGCTCAAAGTGACCGAGTTCCTGGTCTACCCGCTCATCGCCATCCTGGTGGGGATCTCCTTCTACCTGATCCCGGACTGGACCGGTGCCGCCCTCTCCCAGGTACCGTCCGGCAAGGACTTTGCCATCACCCTGTGGCTGACCATCCCGGTGCTGGTGTTCTCCTTCAACCACAGCCCGGCGATCTCCAGCTTCTCCCTGGCCCAGCGCCGCGATCACGGCGAGCAGGCGGTCGAGAAGTCTGACGCCATCCTCAAGCGCACCGCGACCATCCTGCTCGGTTTCGTGATGTTCTTCGTCTTCTCCTGCGTGATGAGCCTGACCCCGGCACAGCTGGCCGAGGCCAAGTCCCAGAACATTGCCGTGCTCTCCTACCTGGCCAACCAGCACTCAAGCCCCATCATCTCCTACTTCGGTCCGCTGGTGGCGTTCGTGGCCATCGTCTCCTCCTTCTTCGGCCACTACCTGGGTGCCCGTGAAGGCCTGAAGGGGATGATCGTCCAGAACCTGCGCAAGTCCGGCAAGGAGCCGAACCACAAGAAGGTCGAGATCTTCATCATCGCCTTCTTCATCCTGACCCTGTGGGGCACAGCTGTGATCAACCCCTCCATCCTCGGCATGATCGAGTCGATGGGCGGCCCCATCATCGCCACCATCCTGTTCATCATGCCGATGTACGCCATCAAGCGCGTGCCGGCCATGGCGAAGTATCAGGGCCACATCAGCAACGTCTTCGTGGCCCTGATGGGGATGACCGCCATCTCCGCCATTCTCTACCAGCTGATCGGCTAACGCGGTCAGAGACCAGCAACAATGCCAGCCGGGTAACCGGCTGGCATTTTTTTATGGTGCAGGGCTGATTGCCTATCTTCACCAGGCAAAAAGAGAGGGTCCCTTGAGAGCGAGTTGGCTGGCAAGCCACAACAACCCGGCCATGCCTACCCACGTTTTCACTCTGACGACCTGCCCTGCTCAAGCTGGAATATCGAGCCACCGTCAAGCCGATCAACTCCTGCCCGCATCACCCGAGACGGCAAAGCCATCCCTCTTCCACGCTCGCACACCCCCTCCATCCCGACTCAGTGACGGCTGCCGGGTTTCAGGTCGTGAAGCCTTCTTCTCTGTTTGCCGGGAGGGTTGCCAGGAGTCACGACGGCTACCCACCCCCATCCGAACAGCAATAAAAAACGCCCTCGAATGAGGGCGTTGTCGTTGTGATAGGAAGATACGGCTATCAGGCTTCGCTGTTGGGCACCGGCGAGATGTCCAGCAGGGTCTCATCTTCGGCCATGCAGGCCGCTGCGGTGAACAGCACGTCGGTGGAACTGTTGAGGGCCGTCTCTGCGGAGTCCTGCAGCACGCCGATGATGAAGCCGACCGCCACCACCTGCATGGCGATGTCGTTGCTGATGCCAAACAGGCTGCATGCCAGCGGGATCAGCAGCAGGGAGCCGCCGGCCACACCGGAGGCGCCGCAGGCACTGACGGTCGCAACCACGGAGAGCAGAATGGCCGTCGCCGGATCCACGTCCATCCCCAGGGTGTGGACCGCCGCCATGGAGAGCACGGTAATGGTGATGGCCGCACCGGCCATGTTGATGGTGGCGCCCAGCGGGATGGAGACCGCATAAGTATCCTCCGGCAGACGCAATTTTTCGCACAGCGTCATGTTGACCGGGATGTTGGCGGCGGAGCTGCGGGTGAAGAAGGCGGTGACGCCGCTCTCTTTCAGGCAAGTCAGCACCAGCGGGTAGGGGTTGCGGCGGATCTTCCAGAATACGATGAGCGGGTTGACCACGAAGGCGATGAACAACATGCAGCCGATCAGCACCACCAGCAGTTGGGCATAGCCAAACAGGGCCTCAAAACCGGTTTCCGCCAGGGTGGAGGCTACCAGACCCAGAATGCCGAGCGGCGCGCAGCGGATCACCGCTTTCACAATGGTGGAGACGCCGTGGGACAGGTCGGTGATCACCGCCTTGGTCCCCTCGCTGGCGTGGCGCATGGCGATGCCAAGACCGATGGCCCAGGCCAGAATGCCGATGTAGTTGGCATCCAGCAGCGCCTTGATCGGGTTGGTCACCACGTTGAACAGCAGGGTCTGCAGCACCTCGGTGATGCCGCCGGGCGGGGTGATCTCGGCACTGTTCGCCACCAGGTGCAGGTTGGTGGGGAACAGGAAGCTTGCAACCACGGCCACCGCAGCCGCCAGGAACGTTCCCAGCAGATAGAGCAGCAGGATCGGCTTCATGTTGGTTTTTTGACCCTGCTTGTGGCCGATGATCGCCGCCATCACCAGTACGAAGACCAGCAGCGGCGCCACCGCCTTCAAGGCGCCGACGAACAGGCTGCCGAGCAGACCCGCCGCTTTGGCCCATTCCGGCATGAACATAGCAAGGAGGATACCGAAGACCAGACCGACCAGGATCTGGCTAACCAGGCTGGTGCTGTTGACCAGTCTTATGAGGGGGTGTTGTTGTGTCATCAAATAGTCCCTGAGCACCTAAGTGCGTGAATCATTAGTCCTGTTGGCAACCGCTACACCAGGCGACACCCATGTCACGGGCTGGCGTCGTCTGCCCCGGCAAGCCTTCTGTCGAGCCTGTCCGGAAACACACGGGGTTGCGGACAAGGAATATCCCATCTGCAGCCGCTTTTTTCCACAGAATCACTGAAAAATATCCGCTTTGCCTCACAAAAAATCTACAACACCGAGATAACACAATATCAACAACGCTCAAATGGATGCCATTTTCCCTCCCGATTGGCCGCCAGCCTCCACCCGGCGGTGGTATCATGACGGTTTTGCCGCGGAGCCTTTGCCATGATCTCATCCCTGTTGACCCGTCACTTTGGCTTCGATCGGTTGAGGCCAGGACAGGAAGAGGTGATCAGCCGGCTGCTGGCGGGCAAGAACGCCGCCGCCATCTTCCCCACCGGTTCAGGCAAATCCCTCTGCTATCAGTTGCCGGCACTGGCCCTGCCCCACCTGACCCTGGTGATCTCCCCCCTGATCGCACTGATGCACGATCAGCTCGCCTTTTTGCGCAGCAAGGGGATCGCCGCCGCCACCCTCGACTCCAGCCTGACAGCGGAGGAGAGCCGCCGGGTGATGCAGCAGGCCAACGACGGCCAGCTCAAGATCCTGATGATCTCGGTGGAGCGCCTCAAGAACGAGCGCTTTCGCCGCTTCATCCAGCAGGTGCCGCTGTCAATGCTGGTGGTGGACGAGGCCCACTGCATTTCGGAATGGGGCCACAACTTTCGCCCCGACTACCTCAAGCTGCCTGACTATCGCCGCGAACTGGCCATTCCCCAGGTGCTGCTGCTGACGGCCACCGCCACCCCGGCCGTGATGGCCGACATGCAGGCCAAATTCGACATCGAGGATGACGGGCTCATCGTCACCGGCTTTTATCGCGCCAACCTGGACCTGGCCGTCGTTCCCCTGCCCGCCGAGGCGCGCGATGGCTGGCTGCATGGGGAACTGGCGCGCAATCCCGCCGCCCCCACCATCATCTACGTCACCCTGCAGCACACTGCCGAAGCCTGTGCCGCCCAGCTGCAGCAGCGCGGGATCAGGGCCCGAGCCTATCATGCCGGGCTCGACGCCACCTTGCGCAGCCAGATCCAGCACGACTTCATGACCGGCAAGCTGGATTGCATCGTGGCCACCATCGCCTTTGGCATGGGCATCGACAAGGCCGATATTCGCCGGGTGATCCATTACGATCTGCCCAAGTCCATCGAAAACTACAGCCAGGAGATAGGCCGTGCCGGCCGCGACGGCCAGCCTTCCCGCTGCATCGTGCTGGCCAATCGCAGCCAGTTGCCGGTGCTGGAGAATTTCGTCTATGGCGACACTCCGGATCGCTCGGCCATCGTCGCGCTGCTCGAGATCCTGCTGCAAAGCGGCAGCGAGTGGGAATTCAGCCTGCTGCGTCTGTCCAATGAAACCAACATCCGCCAACTGCCTCTCAAGACCCTGCTGGTCTATCTGGAGATGGCGGGCATCATAGCCCCGGCCTACAGCTACTTTGCCGAGTACCGTTTCAAGTTCGTGCTGGAGAAAGCGGAGATCCTGGCCCGCTTCAACCCCGAACGACGCCTGTTCCTGGAGCAGCTGTTCGCCTGCGCCCCGCAGGCCCGCAGCTGGTGCACCATGGACTTCGAAGCACTCTGGCAAGGCTATCAGGGGGAGCGGCACCGCGCGGCGGCGGCCTTGGACTACCTGCAGCAGCAGGGCTGGATCGAACTGGAAAGCAAGCAGATGACCGAGGTTTACCGGGTGCTGCGCCAGGAGATTGACGTGGCAACCCAGGCCGATGAGCTGCACAACTTGTTTGAAAAGAAAGAACACAGCGAGCTGGCCCGTCTGCAGGCATTGCTGGGTTTCTTTACCTCAAGCAGTTGCCTGAGCCATGAACTGGCACGCTACTTTGCCGATCAGGCTGCGCCCACTCATTGCGGGCACTGCTCTGTCTGTCGGGGCGAGGTGGCAGAGCTCCCCCCCTTGCCCGGCCGGACACTGCCCAATGAACAGGGACTAAGAGCCTGGTGCGATCCCCTGGTGGCCCTGTGTCACACCCGGCATCCGCGCATCCTGACCCGCTTTCTGTGCGGCATCGCCACGCCGCTCACCACCCGGGTCAAGGCGAAAAGCCTGGCCGGATTTGGCCAGCTGGCATCCCACCCCTTCGCCGACGTCCTAGCGGCGGTTTCCCGCATTTATCCGCTCCACCACGATCACTAGCTCACCAGACAGCGTCGATTGCGCTGAAAAAATAAGACCCTCGCATTTGCGAGGGTCAAGCCAACGGAAACGTGCTTAAACAGAGCTTTGTATCGGCAACCAGCCACTCTCTTGCTAAAGCGCTGACTGCCCGACACAGGGCCAATCTAGAGCAGTCGCAATGTAGCGTCAATGTAAAAATTAGAGCTAAAACACCAAACAATTAACTTTACGTGCACGTAAACGTAATGCCATTTTTGCTGCGTGGCGCGCTCCCCCTTGCCCTGACTGCGCTTGCGGCAGCCGGCCAGGAACAATGCGGTGCAGTTTCCATTTTTTGACAAACATTTATTTTTTATGTCTTTGACATTTGCCTCACTATCATGGCAAAAATAATTTAACAGTCAGTAACATAGGTGTGTCACTGATTGCGCCTTCCCGCATCGGGTCGGGAAGTACCCTTGCAAATTTAAACCAATAGTTGGTGATGGATTACTGGGGGCTGTTGACTAGGCTTAATGAGGTAAACAGAACAAAAGTAGTGATCCACTCTTTTCAGGGTAAGCGACTATAACGAGGGCAAAGTTATGGGCATCTTCGAGCATTATCAACAGCGATATGAGAAAGCCAGGGAAGAGGAATACAGCATCCAGGAGTTCCTGGATATGTGTAAGCAGGACAAGTCCTGCTACGCCTCCGCCGCCGAACGTCTGCTGACCGCCATCGGTGAGCCTGAGATGGTCGACACCTCTGCCAATCCCAGACTCAGTCGTCTTTTTTCCAACCGCGTCGTGGCACGCTATCCCGCCTTCAAAGACTTCTACGGCATGGAAGAGGCCATCGAACAGATCGTCTCCTATCTCAAACACTCCGCCCAGGGGCTGGAAGAGAAGAAACAGATCCTCTATCTGCTGGGCCCGGTCGGCGGTGGTAAATCCTCGCTGGCAGAAAAACTCAAATCCCTGATGCAGAAGGTGCCTATCTATCGCATCAAGGGGTCACCGGTCAACGATCACCCCTTCTGCCTGTTCGACATCGAAGAAGATGGCGAGCTGCTGGAAAAAGAGTACGGCATCCCGCGCCGCTACCTGCGCCCTATCATGTCCCCCTGGGTCGCCAAGCGGCTGCACGAGTTTGGTGGCGACATCACCAAGTTCAAGGTGGAGAAGGTCAACCCCTCCATCCTCGACCAGATTGCCATCGCCAAGACCGAACCGGGCGATGACAACAACCAGGACATCTCCTCTCTGGTCGGCAAGGTGGACATCCGCATGCTGGAGCACTTCGCCCAGGATGACGCCGACGCTTACTCCTACTCAGGCGCACTGTGCAAGGCGAACCAGGGGATCATGGAGTTCGTCGAGATGTTCAAGGCCCCCATCAAGGTGCTGCACCCACTGCTGACCGCCACCCAGGAGGGCAACTACAACGGTACCGAGGGGCTATCCGCCCTCCCCTTCGACGGCATCCTGCTGGCTCACTCCAACGAATCCGAGTGGCAGCAGTTCCGCAACAACAAGAACAACGAGGCCTTCCTCGACCGGGTCTACATCGTCAAGGTGCCTTACTGCCTGCGGGTGTCGGAAGAGGTGAAGATCTACGAGAAGCTGCTGGTCAACAGTGAGCTGACCGATGCCAAGTGCGCCCCAGGGACCCTGGAGCTGCTGGGCCAGTTCTCCGTGCTGTCGCGCCTCAAAGAACCGGAAAACTCCAGCATCTACTCCAAGATGCGGGTCTATGATGGCGAGAGTCTCAAAGATACCGATCCCAAGGCGAAGAGTTATCAGGAGTACCGCGATTACGCCGGCGTCGACGAGGGGATGAATGGCTTATCCACCCGCTTTGCGTTCAAGATCCTCTCCCGCGTCTTCAACTTCGATCACGCGGAAGTGGCGGCCAACCCGGTACACCTCTTCTATGTGCTGGAGCAGCAGATCGAGCGCGAGCAGTTCCCGCAAGAGCTGCACGACCGCTACCTTGAATTCATCAAGGGCTATCTGACCCCGCGCTACGTGGAGTTCATCGGCAAGGAGATCCAGACCGCCTACCTCGAGTCCTACTCCGAGTACGGTCAGAACATCTTCGATCGTTATGTCACCTACGCCGATTTCTGGATCCAGGATCAGGAGTACCGTGACCCCGAGACCGGCCAGCTGTTTGACCGCGCCTCCCTCAACAGCGAGCTGGAGAAAATTGAAAAACCTGCCGGGATAAGCAATCCGAAGGATTTCCGCAACGAAATCGTCAACTTCGTGCTGCGTGCCCGCGCCAACAATGCAGGCCGTAACCCCAACTGGACCAGTTACGAGAAGCTGCGCACCGTGATCGAGAAGAAGATGTTCTCCAACACGGAAGAGCTGCTGCCGGTTATCTCCTTCAACAGCAAAACCTCGGCCGAGGAGCAGAAGAAGCACGATAACTTTGTCGAACGGATGATGGAGAAAGGCTACACCCGCAAACAGGTGCGTCTGCTCTCCGAGTGGTATCTCAGGGTACGCAAGTCATCCTGACCCTGACTGTTCAAGGGGGAGTTATGGCGCATTTTATCGACCGCAGGCTCAACGGCAAAAACAAAAGCGCTGTCAATCGGCAGCGCTTCATCCGCCGCTACAAGAAGCAGATCAAACAAGCGGTCTCTGATGCTGTCTCCAAGCGCAGCATTCAGGACGTGGATACCGGCGAGAGCATCAGCATCCCGACCAAGGACATCGGCGAACCCCATTTCCATCAGGGGCAAGGCGGTAAACGGGAGATGGTGCACCCCGGCAACGATCAATTCGTCTCCGGCGACAAGATTGACCGCCCCAAGGGAGGAGGTGGCGGTCAGGGCTCCGGCGAGGGGCAGGCTTCCAATCAGGGAGAGGGGGCGGACGACTTCGTCTTCCAGATCTCCAAGGATGAGTATCTGGACTTGCTGTTTGAAGATCTGGAACTGCCGAGGCTGCAAAAAACCCAGCTCAATCAGCTGATGGAAGTCAAAACCTACCGGGCGGGTTACACCTCCAACGGGGTACCCGCCAACATCAACGTGGTGCGTTCACTGCAAAACTCGCTGGCCCGCCGCATGGCGCTGCAAGCGGGCAAGAAACGCCAACTGCACGAACTGGAGGATCGTCTCGCCCTGTTGGCCGCCGATCCCACCGAACACTTTGCGGAGATGGCCCAGCTCGAAAAAGAGATCCGTGAGCTGAAGAGACGGATCGATGCGGTGCCCTTTATCGACACCTTCGATCTCAAGTTCAACAACTTCGTCAAACGGCCCGTGCCTTCCAGCCAGGCGGTGATGTTCTGCCTGATGGACGTGTCAGGCTCCATGGATCAGGCCACCAAGGAGATGGCCAAGCGTTTCTATATCCTGCTCTATCTGTTCCTGAGCCGGACCTACAAGAACGTCGAAGTGGTCTACATCCGTCACCACACCCAGGCCAAGGAAGTGGACGAGCACGAATTTTTCTACTCCCAGGAGACGGGCGGCACCATCGTCTCCAGTGCGCTCAAGATGATGAACGACATCATCAACGAACGTTACCCCGCCAACCAGTGGAACATCTACGCGGCACAAGCGTCAGATGGTGACAACTGGGCCGACGACTCGCCGCAGTGCCGGGAGATCCTGGTGCGGGACATCATGCCGCGGGTGCGGTACTACTCCTACATCGAGATCACCACCCGCGCTCACCAGACCCTATGGCACGAGTATGAATCGGTCGCCAGCCAGTTCCCCCACTTTGCGATGGAACATATTCGCAAGGTCGAGGATATCTATCCGGTATTCCGGGAGCTGTTCAAGAAGCAAGCGGCTTGAGGGAGGTCATATGGTAGAAACCGCAAGAAAAGTAGCGCCGCTGGACGATGGCCCGGACTGGAACTTCGACCTGCTGGACATTTACCATCAAGAAATAGCCCGGGTCGCCAAATTCTATCGACTGGACACCTACCCCAACCAGATAGAGGTGATCACGGCGGAGCAGATGATGGATGCCTACTCCAGCGTCGGCATGCCCATCGGTTATCAGCACTGGTCATTCGGCAAGCGCTTCATCCACACCGAGCGCAACTACAAGCGTGGCCAGATGGGGCTGGCCTACGAGATCGTCATCAACTCGGATCCCTGCATCGCCTATCTGATGGAGGAGAACACCATGCCGATGCAGGCCCTGGTGATGGCCCACGCCTGCTACGGCCACAACTCCTTCTTCAAGAACAACTACCTGTTCAAGGCCTGGACCGATGCCTCTTCCATCATCGACTATCTGCTGTTTGCCAAGAACTACATCACCGAATGTGAAGAGAAGCACGGCATCGACGCGGTGGAGAAATTGCTCGACTCCTGCCATGCGCTGATGAACTTCGGGGTGGATCGTTATAAGCGGCCTCAAAAGATCTCCATGGCCGAAGAGAAGCGACGCCAGAAGGCACGGGAAGACTATCTGCAAACCCAGGTCAACGAGCTGTGGCGCACCCTGCCCAAACAGCACAAGGCCTCCGGGGTGGAAGACCGGCGCTACCCTGCCGAGCCACAGGAGAACATTCTCTATTTCATCGAGAAGAATGCCCCCCTGCTGGAGCCCTGGCAGCGCGAGATAGTGCGCATTGTGCGCAAGATCAGCCAGTACTTCTACCCCCAGAAACAGACCCAGGTGATGAACGAAGGGTGGGCCACCTTCTGGCACTACACCATCCTCAACCACCTCTATGACGAGGGCAAGATAAGCGATCGCTTCATGATCGAGGTGCTGCACAGCCACACCAACGTGGTCTATCAGCCCCCCTACAACAGTCGCTACTACTCGGGGATCAACCCCTACGCCCTCGGCTTTGCCATGTTCACCGATCTGCGCCGCATCTGCGAGCACCCGACCGAGGAGGACAGATACTGGTTCCCCGACTACGCCGGCAGCAACTGGGTGGAGACGCTGCATTTCGCCATGCAGAACTTCAAGGACGAGAGCTTCATCAGCCAGTTTTTGAGTCCCAAGGTGATGCGCGACATGAAGCTGTTCGCCATCGATGACGATGATCTGAAGAACTACCTGAAGGTCTCGGCCATCCACAACGACGAAGGCTATCGTCAGGTGCGCAACACCCTGTCAGCCCAGTATAACCTGAGCAATCTGGAGCCCAACATCCAGGTCTACAACGTGGCGGTGAAGGGGGATCGCTCCCTCACTCTGCGCTATGTGCCACACAACCGGATCCCGCTGGGGGACTCCCGTCACGAGGTGCTCAAACATCTGCACCAGCTGTGGGGCTTCGACGTGATACTGGAGCAGGACAATGGCGAACTGCCTCCCGACATCATAGGGCGCTGTCCGGAGAAGAAGCCGGTCTGATCCCCTCACCTTGCAGCCATAAAAAAACGCGCCAATCGGCGCGTTTTTCTTGCATCAGAACAGGCTCAGTTGTCGCAGAGATTGCTCGGCATGTCCTGGCGCAAACGGGTCCAGAGTTTACCGGACTCGATGCCATATTGGCGCACCGTCATGAACACGGCCTCGTGATTCTTGGTCTCGGCCAGGTTAAGCAGGGTCTTGTAGTAGGCATCCGCGGTTTCACGCGCCTGCTTGTCGGAAAAGTAGTAGCGGCCAACCCGGCTGTACAGCCCTTTGAAACCGTTCAGGATCAAGGCGTAGATGGGGTTGCCGGAGGCGAACGACAGCTGATGGTGCAACCGGTAATCGAAGTCCGCATAGGCTTCGGCGCTGTTCTCCACCTCGGCGGCGCCGCGCAGGATCTCGGCGGCCTGCTCCGGGTTGTTGCGGATCGCGCCACGAATGAAGATGGTGCAGATGTTGGTGCGCGCCGACAGCAGCTGAGCCACCAGATCCGGTACCTTGTCCTGATCGAGGCGAGCCAGGGTCTCCAGAATGTTGAGTCCCGAGGTCTCCCAGAAGTTGTTCACCTTGGTCGGTTTACCATGCTGGATGGTGAGCCAGCCATCGCGGGCCAGACGCTGCAGCACTTCACGCAAGGTGGTTCGGGTCACGCCAATCAGCTCGGACAGCTCGCGCTCGGCCGGCAAGATGGATCCTGGAGGAAAGCGATTGTTCCAGATGGACTCGATGATGTATTCCTCGGCAAACCCTGCGGGGCTCTGCGCTTTTATGACCATGTAGTGACTCTGTTGTAGTACGTAAAAAAGGCTCACGAATAATAGCAAAGCAGGGAGGGCTGGCAAGCAGAAGGTCAGTCCTCTGCTCACATCAGCGGGGGATTTTGTTAAAAAAATGTATTTCAGCCGGCAATAGGTGCCAGCCAACCCCTGGATTGCCCATAAAACCACCATACTCATGGGCAAGGGCGACTATGTTATTTATAGTTAATGCTCTTTTTGATTAAAATCATGAGGAATCAATCTGATAAGGGACAACATCCGGATGTTCTGGTCGAGCCTGTCTTGACTGCATAGACGCAGATACCAACCACAAAACAGAGACCCATTATTATGCCAATCAGCTTAGGGCAAGCCTTTGCCAGGAACTTTCTGGGCAACGCCCCCCAGTGGTACAAGGCCGCTATTCTTCTATTCCTGCTGATCAACCCGATCGCCTTTTATCTCGATCCCTTCATGGCCGGCTGGCTGCTGGTCGTCGAGTTCATTTTCACCCTGGCCATGGCCCTCAAGTGTTATCCGCTGCAACCCGGCGGACTGCTGGCCATCGAGGCAGTGCTGATCGGCATGACCTCGGCACAGCAGGTCAAACACGAACTGGTCGCCAATATCGAAGTGCTGCTGCTGCTGGTGTTCATGGTGGCCGGCATCTACTTCATGAAGCAGCTGTTGCTCTACGTGTTCACCAAGCTGCTGATCCGGATCCGCTCCAAAACGATGCTATCCCTGGCGTTTTGTCTGGTCTCCGCCTTCCTGTCAGCCTTCCTCGATGCCCTCACCGTGATTGCCGTGGTGATCAGCGTCGCCACCGGCTTCTACGCCATCTATCACAAGGTCTCCTCCGGCAAGGAGTTTGGCCACTCCCACGATTACACCGATGATGGCACCGTCAACGAGCTCAATCGTCAGCACCTGGATGACTTCCGTGCCTTCCTGCGCAGCCTGATGATGCATGCTGCCATCGGTACTGCCCTCGGTGGCGTCTGCACCCTGGTGGGAGAGCCGCAGAACCTGATCATCGGTGAACAGGCCGGCTGGAACTTCGTCGAATTCGCCATTCGCATGTCTCCGGTCACGGTTCCGGTGTTTATCTGCGGTCTGCTGACCTGCGTCCTGGTCGAAAAGTGTCGCTGGTTTGGCTATGGCGCCAAATTGCCGGACGCAGTACGTCGCATCATGGAGGATTACAACCGTTATGAAGAGGCCGAGCGCACCGCTCAGGACAAGGCCAAGCTGATCGTGCAGGCGGTGATCGCCCTCTGGCTCATTCTGGGGCTTGCCCTGCACCTGGCGGCGGTGGGCCTCATCGGTCTGTCGGTCATCGTACTGGCCACCTCCCTCACCGGCATCACCGAAGAGCACTCCCTCGGCAAGGCATTCCAGGAGGCACTGCCCTTTACCGCCCTGCTGGCCGTCTTCTTCAGCGTGGTCGCCGTCATCATCGATCAGCAGCTGTTCAAGCCGGTTATCCAATGGGTACTGGCCGCCGAGCCGGACGCCCAGCTCGCGCTCTTCTATCTGGCCAACGGCCTGCTCTCCATGGTCAGTGACAACGTCTTCGTCGGCACCGTCTACATCAACGAGGTGAAGACCGCCCTGCTCAACAATGCCATCAGCCGCGAGCAGTTTGAGCTGCTGGCGGTGGCCATCAACACCGGCACCAATCTGCCGTCGGTGGCCACCCCCAACGGCCAGGCCGCCTTCCTGTTCATGCTGACGTCGGCACTGGCGCCACTGCTACGCCTCTCCTACGGCCGGATGGTGTGGATGGCGCTGCCCTATACCCTGGTGCTGGGTCTGGTGGGTTTCTTCTCGGTGGAGTTTCTGCTCGGCCCGCTCACCGACTGGTACTATCAGGCCGGCTGGCTGACGCTCGACAATGCCGCGCCTGCGGTACTGTCCGCACTCTACTGAGTGCCATGAGGGCCCGCCAGGGCCCTTTCTTTTTGGCCCCTGCTCTGCTCTAATTCAGCCACTGTTTTTTCTGTGAGATCAACCAGATGATAGAGTTTCTGCGACGTATAGCCGCCCATCGCCTGGCATGGGGCCTGCTTGCAGCCTCCGCCCTGTTCCTCGAGTTGAGCGCCCTCTTCTTCCAGCACGTGCTGGGTCTGCATCCCTGCGTCATGTGTATCTATGAGCGGCTTGCCACCCTCGGGGTCCTCATGGCGGCGCTGCTCGGCATGGTGGCTCCGCAGAAATGGTATGTGCGCTGGAGCGCCCTGCTGATGTGGGGCGCCAGTGCCTTCTGGGGCCTGAAACTGGCGCTCAAGCATGTGGATTATCAGGTAAACCCCTCTCCCTTCAATGTCTGCGAAGGGTTTGTCGACTTCCCGAGCTGGGCACCGCTGGATCAGTGGATCCCCTGGATGTTCTTCCCGGATGGCGACTGCAGCGAGGTCAGCTGGCAGTTCCTGAGCTTCTCCATGCCCCAGTGGCTGGTGGCCATCTTCGCCGCCTACCTGCTGGTGTTCGTGGTGGTGGCCATCGGCAACCTGGTCAAGGGGCGCTGCTGCAACTAGGTCGGATCAACATCATCCGTCGCGAAAAGGGAGCCAGTGGCTCCCTTTTTCATGAAGATAGTGGGTGGCACCTTGCCCCCTGATATCGTTCTTCAATGTCTCGCTCCCCTGCCAGCCATCCTGGTGACCGCTTGCTTGCTCGCCTATTAGCCTTTCCTCCAGGCTCATCAGTGAGAAATCAGCAATCAGAACCATGCTCAAACAAAAAAGGGAGCCTGCAGCTCCCTCTCATGACACGGCCAACAAGGCTGACTCAGGAAGCCACCTTGCCGGCGTTGAGCTTGGCTTTCACCATGCCGATCACCATGGGCAGCAGCGAGATGCCGATGATGCCGAAGATGAGCAGGGTAAAGTTCTGCCGCACCACCGGCAGGTTGCCGAAAAAGTGGCCGGCGTAGACAAAGGAGATCACCCACAAGAGCCCCCCCACCAGATTGAACGCCAGGAAGCGCGGATAGGTCATGGCCCCCATGCCCGCCACGAAGGGGGCGAAGGTACGCACTATGGGCAGGAAGCGGGTGATGATGATGGTCTTGCCGCCGTGTCTGGCGTAGAAGGCGTGGGTCTTGTCCAGATAGTCCCGCCGGAAGATCTTGGAGTCCGGGTTGCGAAACAGCTGCTCGCCGAAGAAGTGGCCTATGGTGTAGTTCACCACGTTGCCGAGCACGGCAGCGATGATCAGCACGGCCGCCAGGGTGTGCACGTCCAGCACGCTGCCCACGGTGAGGGCTCCGGCGGCAAACAGCAGGGAGTCACCCGGCAGGAAGGGGGTGACCACCAGTCCGGTCTCGCAGAAGATGATGAGAAACAGGATGGCGTAAACCCAGATACCGTAGTTTTCAAACAGCTCTTTCAGATGCACGTCAACGTGCAGGATAAAGTCGATTGCAAAGAGGATCAGATCCATTTTTCCATACTCATGATGTGAACGGCGTGGAGTCTACGCCAATGCCAGGCAGGCCACAATCGCTGTGGACAGCCTCCTGTGCTCGCCGCTTGGCGTCGCTCGAATGAAACCGTTTATCCCGCCTCAGCCTCCCCCCGATATCGCAAACCTGTCGTGCCCTGACCGCTCAGGAGGCGCTCTCCAGATCCTTGCGCACCGGCGCCGGCAGACAACGCTCCCAGCCCCACAGGAGGAGCAACAGCAGGGTGGCGTCATCGAGCCAGCCGACCAGCGGCACCAGGTCGGGCACCAGATCCATCGGGCTGATGCCGTAGAGCAGCACCAGGATCACCAACCCCCTGGCCCACCAGGGGGTGGCTGGATGGCGAAAGCCCTGATAGAGGCGACGCAGGCGCCGCCAGATGAGCCAGCGTCGGGCGCTCATGACTCGATCAGCTCGCCGCGCAGCCGCTGGATCTGATCCCGCAGCGCCGCCGCCTGTTCGAACTCCAGATCCCGCGCATGCTGGAACATCTGCTCCTCCATCCGTTTGATCTCCTTGGCGATCTCGCTGGCGGAGCGGGCGTGGTACTCCCCTTGCGGCTCGGCGGCCTTGCGGCTCCCCTTGCCGGCCTTGCCCGCGGTGCGGCTGCCCCCCATGTCCATCACATCGCCGACGGACTTGTTGAGCCCCTTCGGCGTGATGCCGTGCTCCAGGTTATGGGCGTGCTGCAGGGCGCGGCGCCGCTCGGTCTCTTCAATCGCCACCTTCATGGAGTTGGTGATGGTATCCCCGTAGAGGATCACCTTGCCGTTGAGGTTGCGCGCCGCCCGGCCTATGGTCTGGATAAGCGAACGGGTGGAGCGCAGGAAGCCCTCTTTATCAGCATCCAGGATGGCCACCAGGGAGACCTCCGGCATGTCGAGGCCTTCGCGCAGCAGGTTGATGCCCACCAGCACGTCGAATTTGCCAAGGCGCAGATCGCGGATGATCTCCACCCGCTCCACGGTATCGATGTCCGAGTGCAGATAGCGCACCCGCACCTCGTGATCCGCCAGGTATTCGGTCAAGTCCTCCGCCATCCGCTTGGTGAGAGTGGTGACCAGCACCCGCTCCTCCACCGCCACCCGCTTGCGGATCTCGGAGAGCAGATCGTCCACCTGGGTGCTGACCGGCCGCACTTCCACTTCGGGGTCAAGCAGACCGGTGGGGCGCACTACCTGCTGCACCACATCGCCGCCGGATTTGTCCAGCTCGTAGGGGCCCGGGGTCGCCGAGACGAACACCGTCTGCGGCATCAGCGCCTCGAACTCGTCGAACTTGAGCGGCCGGTTGTCCAGCGCCGACGGCAGCCGGAAGCCGTACTCCACCAGGGTCTCCTTGCGGGATCTGTCCCCTTTGAACATGGCGCCGATCTGCGGCACGGTAACGTGGGATTCGTCGATGATGAGCAGGCCGTCCCCCGGCAGGTAGTCAAACAGGGTGGGCGGCGGTTCACCCGGCGCGCGGCCGGAGAGGTAGCGGCTGTAGTTCTCGATGCCGGAGCAGTAGCCCAGCTCCTGCATCATCTCCATGTCGAACTGGGTGCGCTGGCTGATGCGCTGCTCTTCCACCAGCTTGTTGAGGGACAACAACTGCTCGCGTCGCCCCTTGAGCTCCTCCTTGATGTGCTCGATGGCCCCCAGGATGGTCTCACGCGGGGTGGCGTAGTGGGTCTTGGGGTAGATGGTGTAGCGCACCACCGTCTGCTCGATGGCGCCGGTCAGCGGATCGAACAGGGAGAGCCGCTCCACCTCTTCGTCAAACAGCTCTACCCGCAGGGCCAGCTTGTCCGACTCGGCGGGGTAGATGTCGATCACCTCCCCCCGCACCCGGAAGGTGCCGCGCTGGAAGGCCATGTCGTTGCGGGTGTACTGCAGCTCGGCGAGGCGGCGCAATATGTCCCGCTGGTTGATCACATCCCCCACTTTGAGGTGCAGCATCATGCTGAGGTAGGCCTGCGGATCCCCCAGGCCGTAGATGGCCGACACCGAGGCGACGATCACCACGTCGCGCCGCTCCAGCAGCGCCTTGGTGGCCGACAGCCGCATCTGCTCGATGTGATCGTTGATGGAGGCATCCTTCTCGATGAAGGTATCGGTGGTCGGCACATAGGCCTCGGGCTGGTAGTAGTCGTAATAAGAGACGAAATACTCCACCGCGTTGTCGGGGAAGAACTCCTTCATTTCCCCATAGAGCTGGGCCGCCAGGGTCTTGTTGGGAGCCAGGATCATGGTGGGACGATTGAGGGTCGCGATGACGTTGGCCATGGTGAAGGTCTTGCCCGAGCCGGTCACCCCGAGCAGGGTCTGATGGGCGAGGCCAGACTCGATGCCGTCGAGCAGCTGGGCGATGGCCCTCGGCTGATCCCCGGCGGGTTGAAACTGGCTGGCCAGCTTGAATAACTTGCTCATGACGACTCCCGGCAAAAAATACGCAAGAGCAGAAGTGTACTCCGAGATGGGGTGGCCTGGGTATCCACTCTGGCAGCAGAAGCGGCTATTGACCTCGAAATGCGACCTCTGTATGATGCTCCTCCTTGCCTGATGTTCCCCCGTAGTTCAGTCGGTAGAACGGCGGACTGTTAATCCGTATGTCACTGGTTCAAGTCCAGTCGGGGGAGCCAATTCCTCACCATCTCGGTGCAAGTTATCCACTTTAGTGCTTTCCTCTACCAATTTTAATGCACAAGCCGCACCCTGCGGTGACCTCTCCCTTTTTCTCCCCCATCCGCCTCGACAGCGTTTTGTTCTGCTGCGCGTAACTATTTGATTTTTATAGAAACAATCTTTTTCAGGTATTTTTTGAACAGTCCTTGCAGCCCAGTATTGGCGCGGGCTACAGCCTGATCACCAAGTTTCATGAACAGGGTTATCCACAGTTTCTGTGGGTAAGTAGGCCAAAGCCAATGACGGCCTAGGTTGGCAGGCCATTGCCGGCAAGGCCGGCACGTTTGACTCGCCAACCTCATTTTCTGCTGTTTTTGCCGCGCCCCCCGAATGGGTCTCCAGTGCCCCCATCAGATGCTTTTTACAGATATCTTTTCGCCATCCCGCCACAGATGGGTCACCCTGCACGGGTAGGCCGCGACCAACCGCCAGACTCATCCTATCCCCATCAGTCAAAAATGCTGCCAGAGAGCCAAATCAGCCGACCAAACAGCAGAGCGTAAAATTTCAAGCGGCCCCCGAAGACGAGGATCACAGATAGCAGGAATCACTAATTGACAGCGGGGCTGGCAGAGGGAAATAGAGGTCATTGCCGCAGGTGCCCCCCAGTTACCCTCATGACCCCGAGGGCGGTGGCGGGTTAGTACCGATTAATGCGCCTTTGACGCTTCTTTATTGGTGAGGGATCCGGCACAATGTCGGCCCCACTTTTTTCCTCGGTTTTTCCGGGCATGACCATAGATTTCGTGACACTGCTACATCAAAGCGACTCCCTGCTGCTGTTCGTGGTACTGGCTTTCGGCCTGCTGCTCGGCAAAGTCAGGGTTGGCAACTTCCAGATAGGCAACACCATAGGCGTGTTGTTCACCGCCCTGCTGTTCGGCCAGATGGGCTTCGAATTCAGCACCACCACGGAGAACGTCGGCTTCATGCTGTTCATCTTCTGCGTGGGGATCGAAGCGGGGCCGCACTTCTTCAGCGTCTTCCTGCGCGACGGCATCCACTACATCACCCTGACCCTAGTGATCCTGCTGACCGCCCTCTTCCTCACCGTGGGACTGGCCAAGTTCTTCAACCTGGGGCCGGGCATGGCCGCCGGCATCCTGGCCGGTTCGCTCACCTCGACCCCGGCGCTGGTGGGGGCCCAGGATGCCCTGCGCAGCGGCCTGCTCAACCTCCCCCATCAAACCGACATGCAGTCGGTGCTGGACAACATGGGCATCGGCTATGCCTTGACCTATCTGGTGGGACTGGTGGGCCTGATGATGGTGGTGCGCTACCTCCCCTCGCTGGCACGGCTCGACCTCAACACCGAGGCGCAGAAGATCGCTCGCGAGCGCGGTCTCTCCGACAACGAGAGCCGCAAGACCTACCTGCCCATCATCCGCGCCTACCGGGTCGGCCCCGAGCTGGCGGCCTGGATCGGTGGTCGCACCCTGCGCGAGACCGGCATCTATCCTCACACCGGCTGCTACGTGGAGCGGATCCGCCGCAACGGCATCCTGGCGAGTCCGGATGGTGACGCCGTCATCCAGGAAGGGGACGAGATCGCCCTGGTAGGCTACCCCGAGAGTCACGAGAAGCTTGACGTCAACTACCGCAACGGCAAGGAGGTGTTCGACCGCAACCTGCTTGACCTGCAGATCGTCACCGAAGAGATAGTGGTGAAAAACGACGCTGTGGTGGGTCGCCACCTGGTGGAGCTCAACCTCACCGAGAAGGGCTGCTTCCTCAACCGGGTGGTGCGCTCCCAGATCGAGATGCCGTTCGATCGCAACATCATGCTGCAAAAGGGCGACGTGCTGCAGATCAGCGGCGAGAAGCAGCGGGTCAAGCTGCTGGCCAACAAGATCGGCTTCATCAGCATTCACAGCCAGACCACGGATCTGGTGGCCTTCACCACCTTCTTCGTGCTGGGCTTGCTGATTGGCTCCGTCTCCCTGGTGTTCGGCCAGCTGGAGTTTGGCCTCGGCAACGCCGTCGGCCTGCTGCTGGCGGGGATCCTGATGGGCTACCTGCGCGCCAACCACCCCACGGTGGGTTATGTGCCGCCGGGCGCCCTGCGTCTGGCCAAGGATCTCGGCCTTGCCGTCTTCATGGTGAGCACCGGCCTCAAAGCCGGTGGCGGCATCCTGGATCACCTGAGCGAAGTGGGGATGGTGGTGCTCTTCTCCGGCATGCTGGTGACCACCTTGCCGGTGCTGGTGGGCTACCTGTTCGGCGTCTGGGTGCTGAAGATGAACCCGGCCCTGCTGCTCGGCGCCATCACCGGGGCCCGTACCTGCGCCCCGGCCATGGACGTGGTGAACGAGGCGGCCAACAGCTCCATCCCGGCGCTCGGCTATGCCGGCACCTATGCGGTGGCCAACGTCATGCTGACCCTGGCGGGCTCCTTCATCATCGGCTTCTGGTTCTAGCGCCGACCAAGTGTCGTCAAAGGGGAGCCACTGAGGCTCCCCTTTTTATTCCCTGCTCTGTTCACCGCCTCCCCGCTGCCTGACCCCTCATCGGATAGGGCCTATGGTGCTATCCACCCCCCGCCGAGCAAACCCAATGAGCTAAAGCGCCCGCCCCATGCCGCTTACACTCAATGAAAAACATGAGGGCAGTATCATGACGCGGTTATGGATCCTCCTCCTGTGCGGACTGCTGTGCGGCCCGCTGCAGGCCGCAACGCCAGCGCAGGCCGACGCCGAGCCGGCCGCACTGACGTTCAACAGCGACCAGCTGGCCCAGCCCCAGCTTGGCGATCTCGATGCCATGCTGGCACGGCGCTCCATCCGGGTGCTCACCACCTACAACAAGACAGGTTACTTCATCGACAAGGGGATACAGCGGGGCGTCACCTATGACGCCTTCATGTTGCTGGAGAAGCGGCTCAACGAGCAGTTGCGCAAGCAAAAGAACCTCAAGCGCCATCTCAAGCTGCACCTGATCTTCATCCCGGTGGCACGCGAAGCCCTGTTGGATGCCCTCATCGCGGGCAAGGGTGACATCGCCGCCGCCAACCTCACTATCACGGACAAGCGCAAGGAGCAGGGCGTGGCATTCACCGCTCCCCTGCTCGACAACGTGCAGGAGCTACTCATCTCCGGCCCCCTCTCCCCCAAGGTGGAAAGTGCCGCCGACCTGGCCGGCCAGCGCATCTACGTGCGCCCCTCCTCCAGCTACTTCGAGAGCCTCATGGCCTACAACCAGGCACGCAAGGCGGCGGGAGAGCCGCTCATCGACATTCAACCGGCCCCCGAGGCACTGGAGGACGAAGATCTGGTAGAGATGGTCAACGCCGGCCTGCTCCCTTTCATCGTCATGGACGAGCACAAGGCGCGCTTCTGGCAGAAGATCTTTCCCGCCATCCGGATCCATGAACAGCCGGTGTTCCGGCAAGGGGGTGTCATCGCCTGGGCGGTGCGCAAGGAGAGCCCGCAACTGCTGGCCATGCTCAACAAACAGATCAAGGCGCTGCGCGGCAAGGCAACCGGGGACGAGCTCCTCGCCCGTTATCTCAAGCAGAACAAGTTCGTCAAGAGCGCCGCCGCCGAGGCCGAGCGCAAGAAGTTTCTGCAGGTGGTGGATCTGTTTCGCGCGTATGGCGAGAAATACGAGGTGGACTGGCTGCTGATGGCAGCCCAGGGTTATCAGGAGTCGGCCCTCAACCATCAGGCGCGCAGCCACGTCGGCGCCATCGGCATCATGCAGATCATGCCCGCCACCGGCAAGGGCCTGAAGGTGGGCGACATCCGCCAGCTTGAGCCCAACATCCATGGCGGCGTCAAATACATGCGCTGGATGATCGACCACTACTATGCGGACGAGCCCATGACCGCCCTCGACAAGGCGCTCTTCTCGTTCGCCTCTTACAATGCCGGCCCCGCCCGGGTGGCACGGCTGCGCACCGAGGCCAAGAAACGGGGGCTGGATCCCAACGTCTGGTTTCACAACGTCGAGTACGTGGCGGCGGAGAAGATAGGGCCCGAGACCGTCACCTACGTGGGCAACATCTACAAGTACTACATCGCCTACAAGCTGGTGGTGGAGCAGTTGCAACGCAAGCAGCAGGCGAGCGAGGCCCTCAAGCAGCAGGGAGCCAGCGGCGACCAGGTCTCCGCCGCCCCCGCATCACAGGGATAAGCCAGCCCCCTCTTTCGCGAGGCTCCCCTTCTGACGGGGAGCCTCGCGCCTTTTCAGCCGGCGGCGCAGTGCAGCCTGCCCCCCCTTCCGGCCTGCCATGAGCGGGCAGTTCTCCCTGTCGTGACCAGAATGAACAATATGGCCACAACAGCCTTAATAGCCATTACGGTCAGATTGTTTTCCAACCAGACATGATTAATTAACCTTCCTGCAACAATCACAAGGAGAGCACCATGTTGCAAGGAACCTTCAAGCGTACCCTGATCGGTAGCCTGCTCGCACTGAGCTTCGGCGCCCACGCCCAGATCAACGAAGTCCACTTCCTGATCCCAGGCGGCGCCGGCGGCGGCTGGGATACCACGGCCCGCGGCACAGGTGAAGTGCTGGCCAAGTCCGGTCTGGTCAAGACCGTCTCCTACCAGAACATGTCCGCCGGTGGCGGCGCCAAGGCCATCGCCCACCTCATCGAGACCTCGGCCCAGTCCGACAAGACCCTGATGGTCAACTCCACCCCCATCATCGTCAAATCCCTCTCCAAGGAGCTGCCCCAGTCCTTCCGTGATCTGACGCCGGTAGCCGCCATCATCGCCGACTATCAGGCGCTGGCGGTGAAGGCGGACTCCCCTTATCAGAACTGGGCCCAGCTGCTGGCCGCCTACGAGGAGAACCCGGCCAAGGTGAAGATCGCCGGGGGCTCCGCCCGTGGCAGCCTGGATCACCTGGTCGCCGCCCTGACCTTCAAGAACGCCGGTGCCGACGCCAGCAAGCTGCGCTACGTCGCCTACGATGCCGGCGGCAGCGCCATGGCCGCCGTGCTGGCCGGGGAGACCCAGGCCATCTCCACCGGCTTTGGCGAGGCGATGGAAGCGGTCAAGTCGGGCCAGATGCGGATCCTCGGGGTCACTTCCGACAAGCGCCTGCCGGGGGCGGAGCAGATCCCCACCTTCAGCGAGCAGAACAACCCCACCGTCTTCGCCAACTGGCGCGGTTACTTCGCCTCCCCCACCATCAGCCCGGAGAAATCCGCCGAGTTTGCCGCCCTGCTCAAGCAGATGTACGACAAGCCGGAGTGGGAAGTGGTTCGCAGCCGTAACAGCTGGACCAACCTCTACAAGTCCGGTCCCGAGTTCACCGCCTTCCTCGACGGCCAGGAGCAGCAGATTGGCGGCCTGATGCGCGAGCTCGGCTTCATCAAGTAACCCTCGTTGTCACATCGCAGGCGGGCGCAGGCCCGCCGCTCATGTTGGAGTCAAGAGATGAACATCACCAAGGAGCGACTGGGGGGGCTGCTGTTTCTGCTGCTCTCCCTCGCCTATGGCTATTACGCCACCGAGATACCGGGCTACCCCGGCGACGAATACGAACCCTTCACCGCCAGTACCCTGCCCTATGCCCTGGCCGGGATCGGGGCGCTGCTCTCCCTGCTGCTGGTGCTCTTTCCCGGGGGTGAGCCTCTGCGCCGGGAAGAGGGGGACTGGCGCCGGGTCTTCATCCTGCTCGGTCTCATGGTCATTTACGGACTGGGACTCACCTGGTTTGGCTTCGTGCTCTCGACCATCGCCTTCCTGAGCGTAGGCATCCGGGTACTGGGTGAGCCCAGCCTGCGCTACGGTCTGATGATCAGCGTCCCCTTCTCCATCGGTTTCTGGGCCCTGCTCACCAAGGGGCTCAACGTCTATCTGGAGCCGGGTCGCCTGTTCACCCTGCTCGGTTTCTAAGGAGTCACCATGTTAGACGGAATCTTGCAAGGACTCGGCACCGCACTGCTGCCGGTCAACCTGATGATGGTGGTGCTTGGCTGCTTCATCGGCACCTTTATCGGCATGCTGCCGGGCCTTGGCCCCGTCACCGCCATCGCCCTGATGATCCCCATCACCTATGGCCTGGATCCCTCCTCCGGCATCATCCTGATGGCCGGCGTCTATTACGGCGCCATTTTCGGGGGCTCCACCTCCTCCATCCTGATCAACGCCCCCGGCTGCTCCGCCACCGTGGTCACCGCCTTCGACGGCTACCCCCTGGCCTGCAAGGGACAGGCGGGCAAGGCGCTGGCCATCGCCGCCTACGCCTCCTTCACCGGCGGCACCCTCTCCGCCATCATGCTGATGGTGGCGGCGCCCCTGCTGGCCAAGGTCTCCCTCTCCTTCCAGTCGGCGGACTACTTCGCCCTCATGGTGCTGGGGCTCTCCGCCGTGGCGGCCTTTGCCGGCAAGGGGCAGGTGCTCAAGGCGCTGATCATGGCGCTGTTTGGCATCATGATCTCCACCATCGGCATCGACCGCAGCGTCGGGGTGGACAGGTTCACCTTCGGCCTGCCGGACCTGCGCGACGGCTTCTCCTTCCTGCTGCTGGCCATGGCCACCTTTGCTCTGGCGGAGATCCTGATGGCGGTATTGCGCCCCGGCAAGGACAACAGCGAGGAAGAAGCCAGGCAGATGCAGCAGCTCGGCAGCCTCAAGCTGAGCAAGGAGGAGGTCAGGGAGATCGCCCCTCCCATCGCCCGCTCCTCGGTGCTGGGCTTTCTCATCGGCGTGCTGCCGGGGGCCGGCGCCACCATCGCCGCCTTCATGGCCTACGGCGCCGAGCGCAACATCGCCGGCAAGCAGCGCCAGGAGCAGTTCGGCCAGGGTAGCCTGCGCGGTCTGGCCGCGCCGGAAGCGGCCAACAACGCCGCCTCCACCGGCTCCTTCGTGCCCCTGCTGACCCTGGGGATCCCGGGCTCGGGCACCACGGCCCTCATCCTGGGCGCCCTAGTGGCCTACGGCATCCAGCCCGGCCCGCGCCTCTTCATGGAGCATCCGGACGTCTTCTGGTCGGTGATCATCTCCATGTACCTGGGCAACGTGGTGCTGTTGATCCTGAACCTCCCCCTCATCCCCTATCTGGCCAAGGTGCTGGCGGTGCCTCGCCCCGTGCTGATCCCCATGGTGCTGCTGTTCTCCCTGACCGGGGTCTATCTGGTCTCCTTCAACACCATGGACATCCACGTGATGACCATAGTGGCGCTCATCGCCATCGGCCTGCGCCTGCTCACCTTCCCCATGGCCCCCATGCTGCTCGGCTTCATCCTGGGGGGCATGCTGGAGGACAACCTGCGCCGGGCCCTGGTGATCAACGACGGCAGCCTGAGCTTCCTGTGGGAGCGCCCCATCACCCTGGCCTTCACGGTGATCACCCTGACCATGCTGCTGTTGCCGCTGTGGCAGTGGTGGCAGGCGCGCCGCGCACCGGCCGCCACACTGCAATCCGAGCCAAGCTGAGTTGGCGGATCCCACACAGCAAAAGAGCGCCGACAGGCGCTCTTTTTATTGGCAAGAGTGGATGGGGAGTTACGCCAGTCAGGGCTGGCGATAACGCCGCTCCGGCCGGCCAACGGTGCCGTACTCCAGCTCCGGACTCGCCAGTTGCTGGCCCACCAGAAACTCCAGATAGCGGCGCGCCGTGGTGCGGCTCACCCCGACCCGGCCACCGATCTCCTCGGCGCTGGCTCCTTGCTGGGTCAAGGCCGCCAGCACCCGCTGCAGGGTGAGGCCGTCGATCCCCTTGGGCAGGCCACCCGCCGCCACCTGCTGCAACGGCGTGCCAAACAGGGCGTCCACCGCCTGCTGATCGATGTCCGCCAGGGCCGCCAGGGCGGCGCGGCTCTGGCAATATTTGTCGAGGGTGTCGCGCAGCCGCTCGAACACCACGGGTTTCAAGATGAAATCCACCACCCCGAGCCGCATCGCCTCCTGCAGGGCACCGGCCTCCCTCGCCGCGGTGAGCAAGATGACGTCCAGACTCGCCCCGGCCTGACGCAGCTCGCGCAACAGGGCAAACCCCTCGCCATCGGGCAGCCAGACATCCAGCAGCACCAGATCGGGCTTGAGGATGGCGATCTGCTCCCTGGCATCGAACAGGGTGAGCGCCACCCCCAATACTTCGAAACCTGCCAGTCGCTGCACGAAGCGGAGGTGGATCTCGGCGATGGCCGGATCGTCCTCGACGATCAGGATCTTGATCACTCACACCTCCTTGGGAATGTAACAGACGACGCAACTCCCCTGCGCCGTGGCTTCGATGGTGATGGTCCCCTGCAGGGCATCCAGGGTCTTGCGCACCAGGGAGAGGCCGATGCCGTGATCCGGCTCCGCCTTGCTGCTCACCCCCCGCTCGAACAGCCGATCCGCCAGCGCAGGGTCGATGCCGCCGGCCCCGTCTTCCACCTCCAGAATGAGATCCTGGCCGAGATCGCTCAGGGCCACCCGCACCGGCTGGTAGGGGGTACCGTGGCGACGGGTCGCCTCGAAGGCATTGTCGATGAGATTGCCCAGCACCGTCACCAGCTGGGAGCCGCTGACGCGAAGGGGAATGTCGTGCAGGCGGGAATCCGGGTCCACCTCCAGCACCAGCCCCAGCTCGTGAGCCCTGTGGTATTTGCCGAGCAGCAGGCCGGCCACCTTGGGCTTGGCGATGGCGCTCATCAGGAAGCTGAGCAGGCTCTGCTCGGTGGCCGCCTCCCGCCCAATGAAGGCGAGCGCCTCACGGGTGGCCCCGAGCTCGATGAGCCCGGCGATGGTGCCGAGCTGGTTGTGGTGTTCGTGGGTCTGCACCCGCAGCAGATCGCTGTAGGCCTGCACCTGAGAGAGCTGGGCACTGAGCTCTTCCAGCTCGTCCTTGCGCCGAAAGCTCGACACCGCGCCGATCAGCTTGCCCTCGCGCACCAGCGGCAACCGGTTGACGATGAGGGACTGGCCGTTGAGCACTATCTCCTCGTCAAACTGGGGGCGCGGATCCTGAATGAGGGAGAGCATGCGGCTCTCCGGCAGCAGCCGGGTAACCGGCTGGCCGATGGCGACCCGGGCGGCGGCCTCGTCCAGACGCAGCAAGCGGATACCATTGGGGTTGAGGGAGGTGAGCCGCCCCTGCTCGTCGATGGTGAGGATCCCCTCACGCACGGTGCGCAGGGTGCAGTCGAGCTCGGCATAAAGGCGGCCGATCTGCTCGGGCTCGAAGCCAAGGATGGCACGTTTGTAACGGCGGGCCAGCCAGGCGGCGGCCAGGCTGTTGAGCAGCACGATGAGCAGGGTCATGGCAAGGCCGAAGCGCAGGAACCCCTGCAGATCCGCCTCGATATCCCGCACCAGATAACCGACCGACACCACCCCTATGATCTGGCCGAGCTCATCGCGGATGGGACTCTTGCCGCGCACCGAGACCCCGAGGGACCCTTGCGCGCGGGAGATGTAGGACTCCCCCTGCAAGGCCCGTTGCGGGTCATCCCCCATCATGGGCTGGCCGATGCGATCCGCATTGGGGTGCACCAGCCGGCGCGCGTCCTTATCGCCGACGACGATGTAGCTGGCGCCGACCTCGGCGCGGATCCGCTCCACCAGCACGTTGAGGCGGGCGGTGTCGGCCCGTTTCACCCCGGCGATGACGCCGGACTCTCGCGCCACCAGCCGCGCCACGTCGAGGGCCTGATCCCCCACCTCGCGGTAGCGCTGCTCGGACACATAGTAGTAACTGGCCCCGCTCAGCAGCACCAGTTGCAGCAGACTGACCAGACAGAGCATGAGCAGGATGCGTCCTTGCAACCCCAGCCTCATGCCTCCTTGTCGCCTCGCAACAAGTCGAGCAGCAGGCTGCCGTCGCGCAGGGCCTTGTGCACCTGTACCGAGGTGGGCTTGGTGGGATCTTCGTAGAAGTGGGTGGATTCGATCTGCAGGCGCACCAGGTATTCGGCCGGCAACTGGCTGGCCAGCGACTGGTGCAGCATGGGGAACAGCAGCCGATCGGCGCGGGTGATCTCCCCCCCCAGCAGCAACTTGCCCGGATTGAGCAGACAGATGAGGTTGGAGAGCACCCGGGAGAGCCGCCCCGCCGCCTGATGGAGGATGTCCTGACAGAGGCTGTTGCCCGCCAGCGCCAGCTCGCACAGCTCGCGAATGGTGACGCTCTCGGGCAAATCGTGCTCCTGCATCCGCTCGCGCAGATCCCGGTATTGCGCCTCCAGCGCCTGATTGGTCACCAGGGTGCAGGCACAGCCGAAGCCGCCGCAGTAGCAGCGCTGACCGTAGGGCTCGAGCTGCAGGTGGCTGAGATCGCCGAGCAGCGCGTTCTCGCTCTCGATGAGCTGACCGTTGACCACCATGCCAACCCCGATGTCGTTGTGCACGAACACCAGCACCGCATCGGCGCAGTTCTTGGCGGCGCCCCACTCACGCTCGGCCTGGATCCAGGTGCGCACGTCGCCGCTCACCAGCACCGGCACCGCGAAGGCCTCCTGCAGGGTCGGGCCGAGCGGCCAGTTGCGCAGGTCATAGAAGGGAAAGTGCTTGACCATGCCGGAGTGGCGCTCCACCTGCCCGGGCAGGCAAAGGGCGATGCAGGCCAGACGCAGCGCTTTTTTGGGCAAGAAGCCCTCGATGGCCCGCACCAGGCTGGCCAGCAGGTCGGCGCGCTCCCCTTCGCTGAAGACGTGACGATGGCGGGCGAGGGAGCGGCCTGCCAGATCGAACAGGGCCATGTCCACATAACCGCGCCCCAGGCGCATGGAGAGGAACTGGAAGCGGCGCTCGTTGATGCGCAGCAGGGTCTGGCGGCGACCGCGCCCCACCGAGCTCTCGCCGCAGGTGACCACCAGACCGCCGTCCAGCAGCTCGCGGGTGATCTTGGTGATGCTGGCAGGCGAGAGGCCAGTCAGGCGGGAGAGATCGGTACGGGACAGCTCCTTGTGCTCCTCCAGGCTGGCGTAGACCAGGCCATAGTTGAGCTGACGGATCAAATCGATACTGCCTTTCACGATCTCATTCATAGGGTAAGGGGCAACAGCTGACACAGAGGGCGACAATTTTCACACATTATTGATCAATCCCCAAATAAAGTGCGGCCTGAACCGGGGGCCAGGCCGCATCTTGTGAGGGATATCCCCTCTTGTCACCCCATCAGTAGCGGAACTGGGAGACCAGCTTGCGCAGCTTGTCCCCGGTGCTGGCCAGATCGCGGGTGGTGCTGTTGGACTCGACCGCCGCATCGGTCAGCTCGCTGACGATCTGCTGAATGGCCACCAGGTTCTTGTTGATCTCCTCGGAGACCGCATGCTGCTCCTCGGCGGCGGTGGCGATCTGGATGTTCATGTCGTTGATGGTACTGACCGCCATCACCATGCTGTCGAGGGAGGTGGCGATGTGGCTCGCCTCCTGCACCGTCTCCTGGCTGCGATCCTCGCTCGCCTGCATCACGTCCACCGCCTGTTTCACCCCGCCCTGCAGGCGCTGCAACATCTCGTTGATCTCCTTGGTGCTCTGCTGGGTGCGACCGGCGAGCGATCGGACTTCATCCGCCACCACCGCAAAGCCGCGTCCCTGCTCGCCGGCCCGGGCCGCCTCGATGGCGGCGTTGAGCGCCAGCAGGTTGGTCTGCTCGGCAATGCCGCGAATGACCTCCACCACGGATCCTATCTTGGCGGTCTCCTGCGCCAGCTGCTCGATGACGCCGGAGGCGGTGTGCACCTCGCCCACCAGCCGGTTGATGCTGTTGATGGCGGTGCCCACCACGCCGCGGGCGGCATCGGATTCGCGCGCCGCATCGCTGGTGGCGGTGGCGGCGTTGGAGGCGCTGGCCGCCACTTCCTGGGCGGTGGAGCTCATCTCGGTCACCGCGGTGACCACCTGATCCGTCTCCCGGCTGTGGCCGTGCATCTGATGGTCATAGTGCTCGCTCAGGTGGTGCAGCTTCTCCACCGCGCTGAACAGATGATTGCTGGTCTCCCCCACCTGGCTCACCACCGACTGGATCCTCGTCACGAAGCGGTTGAAGGCGGTGGCCAGCTGACCAATCTCGTCATGGCTCTGTACCTTGAGGCGCTGGGTCAGATCCCCCTCCCCGTCGGCGATGTCGTTGAGAGCCGAGACCGCATCCGCCAGCGGCCGGGTGACCCGGTTGCCGATCACCACGGTGGCGGCCAGGGTCACCCCCAGGATCACCAGGATCAGCAGCACGCTGCTCTGCAGCGAGTCACGCATGTTGCTCTCGCGTTCGGTGCGCAGCGCCGCCAGCTCGTTGTCGATGTCGTCGATGTAAAAGCCGGTGCCGATGACCCACTGGTACTTGTCGAGCACCAGGTTGAAGGAGAGCTTGGGCGCATCCCGGCCGATGGAGGGCTTGGCGGTCCAGTATTCGGAGAAGCCATCCCCCTGGCGCGCCGCCTTGACGATCTCCTGGATCAGCAGCTTGCCCTTGGCATCCTTGTCCTGCCAGCGGTTCTTGCCCTCCATCTCGGGACGGGGAGGCAAGAGTATCGCCGTGCCCTGAAAGTCGTAGACGAAGAAGTAGCCGTCGCTGCTGTAGCGCAGCGGACGCAGCATCTCGATCACCTGCTTGCGCACCGCCGGAGTGTCCGGCTGGCTGTAGACGGCATCGATGGCCGTCTTGGCCAGCATCAGATAGCTGCTGAGCAGTTCCTTGCGATCCTTGATCGCATTCTCCCGCGCCACCACCAGATCGGCTTCCAGATCACTCTTTGCAATCATGTAGTTGCTGAGATTGACCACCAGGGCCATCAGGAGCACGGGGACGGCTCCCAACAACAGGATTTTCTGCTTTAGCGTCATCTTTTACATCCTTGCAGCTGTTTTTATGAGTGTTCCGTTCCTACCAGACCAGTATAGGATGCTGGTCGACGGGGACCCGCTTTCGCTACAATCCCCGCCCTCTATATCTATCGACTCTGATGGCCAGACACATGAACAAATGTCCTTGCGGTTCAACTCTTTCTCTCGAATTGTGCTGTGGATCACTGCATCGGGGCGCCGCCGCCCAGACCCCGGAGCAGCTGATGCGCTCGCGCTACAGCGCCTTTGTGCTGGGACTGGGGGAGTATCTGGTACACAGCTGGCACCCTGACTATCTGAACGGGCTGACTGCGGAGCAGCTCTCCCAGACCGACACCCAATGGGACGGGCTCGAGATCCTCGCCAGCCAGGGCGGCCCCGCTGACACCCTTGGCATGGTGGAGTTCAAGGCCTGGTTCATGGAGGGTGAAGAGCGCCACTGCCTCCATGAGCGATCCCGTTTCGTGCGCCATCAGGGGCGCTGGGTCTATACCGATGGCGAACAGGATCCGGCACCGCTGCGGGTGGGGCGCAACGACCCCTGTCCCTGTGGCAGCGGCAAGAAGTTCAAGAAGTGCTGCGGCTGAGTGCCGTGTCGACAGAGGGGGCCCAGCGGCCCCCTCTGCTGTTATGAGAGTGTGACAACAATCACGATTTGCTCATTAACACCCCTTTCAATGAGCGTTTGCGAACATTAACTTGGCCCATATCAAACATTTCTGCCCAGAGACAGGCCACACTGGCACCATCTGGAAGAGATGAGACGGGCAAGAATGAAAAGAATAACCACACAAGTCGTCATCATAGGGGGTGGCGCCACCGGAGCCGGCATCATGCGCGATTGCGCACTGCGCGGCATCGACTGCATCCTGCTTGAGCGGGACGATATCGCCGCCGGCACCACCGGCCGCAACCATGGCCTGCTTCACTCCGGCGCCCGCTACGCAGTGACGGATCAGGAGTCCGCCCGCGAGTGCATTCAGGAGAATCGCATCCTCAAGCGGATCGCCAGCCACTGCGTCGAGGACACCGGCGGCCTCTTCATCACCCTGCCGGAAGATGACATCCATTTTCAAACTACCTTCATGGACGCCTGCGCCCTGGCGGGCATCGACGCCCGCCAGCTGGATCCCGCCGATGCGCTGCGCCTCGAACCCAACGTCAACCCGGCGCTGATCGGTGCCATCCAGGTGCCGGACGGCACGGTCGACCCCTTCCGCCTGGCCGCCGCCAACGTGCTGGATGCCAAGGAGCACGGCGCCCGCATCTTCACCCACAGCAAGGTGCTTGGGCTCTTGCGCACCCAGGATCGGGTGCACGGGGTCAAGGCCATCAACACCCGCACCGGTGAAGCATTCGAGGTGGAGTGCCAGGAGGTGATCAACGCCGCCGGTATCTGGGGCCAGCAGATCTGCGAGTACGCCGATCTCGGCATCCGCATGTTCCCGGCCAAGGGCTCCCTGCTCATCATGGATTACCGCATCAACCAGCTGGTGCTCAACCGCTGCCGCAAACCGGCGGATGCGGATATCCTGGTGCCGGGCGATACCATCTCCCTCATCGGCACCACCTCGAGCCGCATCGATTACCACAAGATTGACCAGCTCACCGTCGAGCCCGAAGAGGTGGAGGTGCTGCTGCGCGAGGGGATAAAACTGGCCCCCATCATGGCCCGCACCCGTCTGCTGCGCGCCTATGCCGGGGTTCGCCCGCTGGTGGCGGTGGATGGCGACGAGTCGGGCCGCAACATCAGCCGCGGCATCGTCTTGCTGGATCACGCCGAGCGTGACGGGCTCAAGGGCTTCAACACCATCACCGGCGGCAAGCTGATGACCTACCGGCTGATGGCCGAATGGGCCACCGATCTGCTGGCCAGGAAGCTTGGCAACAGCAAACCCTGCCGCACCGCCGAGCTGAGCCTGCCCGGCTCGCGGGATCCGGAGAAGGTCTCCGCCCCCGGTCTCTCGGTGCCGGCCGAAGGCTCGGCCCAGTACCGTCACGGCGAGCGGGTCATCGCCTTTTTCCGCGACAATCCCAAGGCCAACGCCCTCATCTGCGAGTGCGAGATGGTGACCGCAGGTGAAATCGAATACGCCCTGCGCGAGCTGGATGTGGACAACCTGGTGGATCTGCGCCGCCGTACTCGCCTCGGCATGGGCCCCTGTCAGGGGGAGCTGTGCGCCTATCGCGCCGCCGGCCTGATGCAGGAGTACGGCAAGGCCGACGGCCGCCAGGCTTGCGTCATGCTGCGCCAGTTCCTGGAGGAGCGCTACAAGGGCACCCGCCCCGTGCTGTGGGGCGATGCCCTGCGCGAAGCCGAATTTACCTACTGGATCTACGAGGGGCTGTTCGGCCTTGGCGAGTGGACGGCCCCCCACCTGGTGGCCGAGCCCCCCTTCCCGCAAGACGCCAGCACCGCCAATCCCACCAAGGAGCGCAGCCATGAAATTTGACAGCATCGTTATCGGCGGCGGCATGGCGGGCCTCTCCGCGGCCCTGCGCCTGGCCGAGGCCGGCCAGAAGACCCTGCTGATGGCCTCCGGCCAGAGCGCCCTGCACTTCTCCTCCGGCTCGGTGGATCTGCTGGAGAGCGAGGGAGATCCCCGCGCCGCCCTGCCCGCCTTTATGGCCGCCAACCCCGAGCATCCCTACAGCAAGGTAGGGCTGGCCCATATCGCGGCGAGCCTCGATGATCTGCAGCGCCACTGCGCCGCCCAGGGCTTGCCGCTGTTTCGCCAGGAGCGCAACCACCAGCGGCTGACCCCCATCGGCACCCTGAAATCTACCTGGCTCTCCCCCGACACCTGCGCCTGCGTGACCGATGCACCGGCCCCCGACGCCATCCTGCTGGCCACCCTGGAGGGATTTCGCGACTTTCACCCCGAGCTCGCGGCGGCGAATCTCGCGACCCACGCGCGCTTCGCCCACTGCCGCATCCTGACCGGGGAAATTCGCCTGCCCCAGCTGGCCGAGTTCAGCCGCAATCCCCACGAGTTTCGCTCCGCCGACATCGCCCGCCTGTTTGACAAGCAGGGCAATGGCCAGCATGACCTGCTGACGGATCTGGCCCGCGAGATCAGCCGCATGGTGCAGGAGAGCGGCGAGCCGCGCTGCCACCACCTGGTGCTGCCCGCCTGCCTGTCACTCGGGCTGGTCGGCCCGCGCCTGGCGGAGCTGGAGCAACGCACCGGCTGCATCATCAAGGAGGTGGCCACCATGCCGCCGTCGCTTATCGGCATGCGGATGCAGGAAGCCCTCAAGCGCCGCTTCATGGCCCTTGGCGGCACCTTCCTCACCAGCGAGCGGGTGCTGGGCGCCCGCTATGACGGCGATCGGGTCATCGGCGTACACAGCCAGAATGGCGACGATCAACTCTTTGAAGCGGATAACTTTGTACTCGCCTCCGGCAGCTTCTTCAGCCGCGGGTTGGAGTCGCGTCTGCGCGGCATTCGTGAGCCCATTTTCAACGCCGATGTGCTGAGCCTGCCCGAGCGCGACGCCTGGGCCGGTCGCCGCCTGTTCGACCACCACCCCTTCATGGGCTTCGGGGTCAAGACCGACGACAAGCTCAGAGTGCTGCGTGGCGGCAAACCGCTCGCCAACCTCTATGGCGCCGGCAGCGTGCTGGCGCACTATGACCCCATAAAAGAAGGGTCAGGGTCAGGCGTGGCCGTTGCCACCGGCTGGCAGGCTGCCGGTCATATTCTGAGCTCAGCCCAATGATGATTTCGACCCATATCCCGTGCCTTCACACCCAACGGGAGGAGAACTGACATGCTACTGGATCATGCCAACCAAACCTTCGATCAGTGCATCAAATGCACCGTCTGTACCGCCTACTGTCCGGTGGCCAAGGCCAACCCGGCCTACCCAGGCCCCAAGCAGGCAGGCCCGGATGGGGAGCGGCTGCGCATCAAGAGCCCGGAGCTCTTTGACAGCGCCCTCAAGTACTGCACCAACTGCAAGCGCTGCGAGGTGGCCTGCCCGAGCGGGGTACGCATCGGCGACATCATCGCCAAGGCCAAGCACCAGTACAGCGGCTTCAAACCGGGGATCCGCGAGTTCGTGCTCTCCCACACCGATCTGATGGGCAGCATGTCCACCCTGATGGCCCCGGTGGTCAACTTCACCACCGGCCTCAAGCCGATGAAGCTGGTGCTGGACAAGGCGCTGGGGGTCTCCTCCCACCGCGATCTGCCCAAGTACTCCCAGGGCACCTTCCGCGGCTGGTACAAGAAGCAGAAGGCGAGTCAGGCCCGCTTCGAGCGCCAGATCGCCTACTTCCACGGCTGCTACGTCAACTACAACCACCCGCAGCTCGGCAAGGAGCTGGTACAGGTGCTCAACGCCATGAACATCGGCGTCCAGCTGCTGGAGCGGGAGAAGTGCTGCGGCGTGCCGTTGATTGCCAACGGCTTCATGGACAAGGCCAAGCAGCAGGCGGCCTTCAACATCCAGCAGCTGGAGAACACCCTGCTCGGCAACGAGATGCCGCTCTTGGCCACCTCCTCCACCTGCGGCTTCACCCTGCGCGACGAATATCCCCACCTGCTGGAGCAGGACAACCACAAGGTGCGCGATCGCATCTCGCTGGTGACCCGCTTCCTGTGGAACGAGTTCTACCAGGGCAACAAGCCGGCGATGAAACCGCTCAATCTGCACATCGCCTACCACACCCCCTGCCACATGGAGAAGATGGGGGGCGTCATCTATACCCTGGAGCTGCTGCGCGCCATCCCTGGCGTCAAGGTGACGGTGCTGGACTCCCAGTGCTGCGGCATCGCCGGCACCTACGGCTTCAAGTCGGAAAACTACCAGACCAGCCAGGCCATCGGCGAGGGGCTGTTTGATCAGATAAACCGGCTCAAGCCCGATCTGGTCATCACCGACTGCGAAACCTGCAAATGGCAGATCGAGATGAGCACGGCGTTCCGCTGCGAACACCCCATCCACCTGCTGGCCCAGGCACTGGCCTGATCCTCTTGCCACGCCCAGCCAGACAGCCCGCTCGGCAAAAAGGCCGACAAGCAAATACCAGATGGAAAAAGAGCCGGCAATTGCCGGCTCCTCTTATTGGATAATTCTATTGGGTCATCACCCGAATGAGCCATGCCCTCAATAGGCAGCCCATTGATTGAATCCGGCTACCGACGGCCACATCGCCTCCCCTTTAGCACCACCCACCTAGCATATTTATTCATATTAATTTTATTATCCCCAAATAGATAGAAAACCGGCCGCATTGCGGACGTCTCCTTGCCTGACGCGGGCTGGCGGGCAACTGTGCCCACTGTCGCCAGGTAGCGGCGTTAACAATGGTGCAATAAGTTGAGTTTCCTCATAATTTAACCGGGATCTCATTTCCGCTCGTTGCCGGCTCCGACAATTGATCTAGCGCAATCCCGCTCCCGATAAATCATCATTCGTTTTACCCATTTGGTAATATCCAGCTCGAGCCATCGCATAAATACATGGGTTTTATTCACTAATAACAATTAATCGGCCTGCCTGCTCCTGCCTTGTGCGGGGGCTGATGCCCACATCCAGGATGGAACGGTCAGGCTTGGCAATCAGATCGATTTGGGAGTGATGATCGTGAGTTCACACAACAGACAGACCAGGCTGGGCCTCGCCGCCCTGCTGCTTACCACCTGCCTTGGCACCAGCGGCTGGGCACAGGCGGCCGACGAAGCTCAGCCCAAGGGCAAAGTAGAGGCGCGCAGCGAGCTGTTCGCCAAGGATCACGCCGATCAGTTCAGCAGCTGGAAGGCCACCGGCGAGAGCCGCGAGCGCACCGATGCCCTGGCCGAGGACCCCAACATGGTGGTGCTCTGGGCCGGCTACGCCTTCGCCAAGGATTACAACAAGCCGCGCGGCCACTTCTATGCGCTGACCGACGTGCGGGAAACCCTGCGCACCGGCGCCCCCAAGAGCGCCGAAGACGGTCCGCTGCCCATGGCCTGCTGGAGCTGCAAAGGCCCGGACGTGGCCCGCGTCATTGACGAGAAGGGTGAGGATGGCTACTTCAAGGGGATGTGGGCAAAAGGCGGACCCGAGATCGTCAACACCATCGGCTGCGCCGACTGCCACGACACCGCCTCGAAAGAGTTCAAGGAAGGGAAACCCGCCCTGCACCTCTCCCGTCCCTATGCCGATCGCGCCATGACCGCCATCGGCAAGCCGTTCAAGGAGCAAGGGCGCTTCGATCAGCAGTCCCAGGTGTGCGGCCAGTGCCACGTGGAGTACTACTTCACCGGCCCCACCAAGGCGGTGAAATTCCCCTGGGACAAGGGCACCACGGTGGAGCAGATGGAGCAGTATTACGATGAAATAGGCTTCGCCGACTGGACCCACGCCCTCTCCAAGACCCCCATGCTCAAAGCCCAGCACCCCGAGTACGAGACCTGGCGCGCCGGTATTCACGGCCAGAACAACGTCGCCTGCGTCGACTGCCACATGCCCAAGGTGCAGAACGAACAGGGCAAGGTCTACACGGATCACAAGGTGGGCAACCCCTTCGATCGCTTCGACCAGACCTGCCGCAACTGCCACACCCAGAGCAAGGAGATGCTGCAAGGGGTGGTCAAGCAGCGCAAGGATGCCATTCACGATCTCAAGCTCAGAGTCGAGAAGCAGCTGGTGCACGCCCACTTTGAAGCCAAGGCCGCCTGGGATGCCGGCGCCACCGAGGCCGAGATGAAGGACATTCTGCAGGACATCCGTCACGCCCAATGGCGCTGGGACTTCTCCATCGCCTCCCACGGGGTGCAGATGCACGCCCCGGAAGTGGCGCTGCGCATGCTGGGAACCGCCCTGGACAAGGCCGCCGATGCCCGCACCAAGCTGGCACGCCTGCTGGCCGCCAAGGGGCTCAGCCAGGAGATCGCCATTCCTGACATCTCCAGCAAGGAGAAGGCCCAGGCCGCTCTTGGCATGGACATGAAGCAGATGAACAGCGACAAGGCCCGGTTCCTCAAGACCACAGTCCCCGCCTGGGATGCCGAGGCCAAAGCGGCCGGACGGCTCGCACAATGACAAGGCATGCGGGCCCGCAGTGTCGGGCCCGCAGCCGGATGGAGGCTTCCTATGGGTGATTTAACAATGGATTTCTTACGACTGATGCTGATGGCAGCCATGCTGCTGACCAGCCTGCAGGGTCAGGCCGCCGATGCGGCGAACGCCCCTGCGGCCCTCTCTGCCACACATGAGGTGGAGTTTTTGCGCAATCCCGATGCTGCCTGTACCGACTGCCACAAGGAGCAGGAGTACGGCATGCACGGCAAGCATGGCCAGGCGACCAACCCCAACAACCTGGCGCCGGTCACCTGCACCAACTGCCATGGTCAGCCCTCCCCCAAACACAGGGAAGGGGTCAAGGACGTGATGCGCTTTAGCGACAGCTTCAACAACAAACAGAGTACCGAGAGCTACCCCATCGCCGAGCAGAACGGGGTCTGCATGAGCTGTCACGAGCCCAAAGTGCTGCGCGAGGCGCTCTGGGCCCACGACGTGCACGCCACCAAGCTCACCTGCACCAGCTGCCACCAGCTGCACCCGGCCAAGGAGCCCATGGTGGCTATTCCGGAGAAGTCCCGCATCAAGCTCTGCGTCGACTGCCACAGCAAGCAGCATGAGGCCGTCAAGGCGGCCAAGGCAAACACCACCTCGGGCAAGGAGGCACCATGAGCTGCTCTCGCCGTCACTTCATGGCGGGGATGAGCGCGGGGGCCCTCATCATGATGACGGGGGCTGCTCGTGCCAACACCCGCTCCCTTGCCACCACCCTCGCCCACAGCCAGACCATCGACGGGGTCCGCTACGGCATGATCCACGACGAGACGGCCTGCATCGGCTGTACCGCCTGCATGGATGCCTGCCGGGAGGTCAATCAAGTGCCAGAGGGGGTCTCGCGCCTCGAGATCATCCGCTCCGGCCCCATTGGCACCTTCCCCGATGCTGAGTACCACTTCTTTCGCAAGTCCTGCCAGCACTGCGACAACGCCCCCTGCGTGCACGTCTGTCCCACCGGTGCCTCCCATATCCGCAAGGAAGATGGCATCGTCGACGTCAACCCGGATCTCTGCGTCGGCTGCATGTACTGTCTGGCTGCCTGCCCCTATCAGGTGCGCTTTATCAACCCTGTGACCAAGGTGGCCGACAAGTGCGACTTTTGCCGCAAGACCAACCTAGCGGCGGGCAAGGAGCCGGCGTGCGTGGAATCCTGCCCCACCAAGGCGCTGGTATTCGGCAATCTGGATGACCCGGACAGCCCCATCGCCAAACGGCTGGTGAAGGAGACCACCTATCGCTACAAGCAGGCACTCGGCACTTCGCCCAAGATGTACCGCGTGCCCAAAGGGGAGATAAAGTCATGACCATGCAAGCGGCGTTTCACTTCCCCTCCCTCGTGTGGGGATTTGCCCCATCGCCATCTACCACGGCAATAACCGATGGAGGGAATGACCATGTGGCATGACGCATTTCACTTCTCCTCGCTGGTGTGGGACTGGCCCATCGCCATCTATCTCTTTCTGCTCGGCATCTCCGCCGGGGCCACCACCCTCTCGGTGCTGCTGCGCCGCAAGGGGGCCGGCAGCGAGAGCGGCATCATCAAGGCGACTGCCATTCTGGCGCCGGTGAGCGTGGTGCTGGGGTTACTGATCCTTATCTTCCACTTGGCCCGCCCCTGGACCTTCTGGAAGCTGATGTTCCACTACCAGTTCGACTCCGTGATGTCGATGGGGGTCATGCTGTTTCAGGTCTACATGGCGGTGCTGTTCGCCTGGCTGGCGGTGGTGTTTCGGACCGAGATCGAGACCTTGCGTCGTCACCTGCTGCAAGAGAAGTTCGCCTTTGTGGATGGCCTCATCGCTTGGCTTGCCCGCTTCGAGCGGCTGCTGGCGCCGCTCTTGCTGCTGCTCGCCGTGCTGCTCGGCGCCTACACCGGCTTTCTGTTGTCGGCGCTCAAGACCTATCCGCTCTTGAACAACCCGGTGCTGCCGGTGCTGTTCCTCATCTCCGGCGTCAGCTCCGGCATCACCTCCACCATCTTGCTGGCGGTCACCCTGTTCAAGGAGAACCATCACAGCCAGGGGGTGAGCTTTGTCCACCGCTTTGAGCGGCCGGTGCTGGCGGTGGAGGTGTTGCTGCTGATCTGCTTCTTTACCGGCCTCTACTTCGGTGGCGGCCAGAAGGAGGCAGCCATGTGGGCCGCCATCGGCAGCGGCTTCTGGGCTCAGGTGTTCTGGCTCGGGGTAGTGGGCATCGGCATGCTGCTGCCCCAGTTGCTGGCCCTGCTGGCCCCGGCGCCGCTGCGGGCCAAAAACGGCTATCTGGTGCTGGTCTGCAGCCTGACCCTGGTGGGGATCCTGCTGCTACGCTACTTCGTGCTCTACGCCGGTCAAATGACTGTCGTATAACGGTATGATCACCAGCGCCAGCCACCTTCGGGTGACTGGCGCTGGTTTGTTGCTGGCCCAATTAATTTCTGGTGATGCCACACCCGTTGCTTGGCAATGATTTCCCCCAAAGGGAGACGACGCGGCGTGTGTGGCATGACATGAATGACATCAAAGATTGACTGGAGGTTGTGTGCTGGCGGAGCTCGGCTATCTCTCACTGTTGCTGGCGACCGGGCTCGCCCTGCTGCAAGGGCTGCTGCCCTGGCTGGGGCTGCGGCTCACCTCACGTCCGCTGCTGGGCTGCGCAGCACCGCTGGCCCTCCTGGTCGCGCTCCTGCTCGGGGCCGCCCTGCTGCTGCTCGCCAGCTGCTTTGGCCAGGATGACTTTACCCTGGTCTATGTGGCCCAGCATGCCAACAGCGCCCTGCCGCTGGGCTTCAAACTGGCGGCCGTGTGGGGTGGCCACGAGGGCTCCATGCTCTTTTTCGTCTTTGCGCTGGGGCTGTGGGGCGCCCTGGTGGCCCTTTGCTCCAGGCGGGTCGATCCGCTGATCACAACCCGGGTACTGGCCATCATGGGGCTGCTCGTCGGGCTGTTCGGCCTCTATACCCTGATCTTCTCCAGCCCGTTTGACCGCCAGTTTCCGGGGCCGCTGGAGGGGCGTGATCTCAACCCCATGCTGCAGGACATCGGCCTCATCATTCACCCGCCCCTGCTCTATCTCGGTTATGTCGGCTTTGCGGTCAACTTCGCCTTCGCCATGGCGGCGCTGCACTCGGGTCGGCTCGATGGCGCCGTGGCCCACTGGAGCCGCCCCTGGGCGCTCGGCTCCTGGGTCTTTCTCACCGCCGGCATAGTGCTCGGCTCCTGGTGGGCCTACTACGAGCTAGGCTGGGGCGGCTGGTGGTTCTGGGATCCGGTGGAAAATGCCTCTCTCTTGCCCTGGCTGCTCGGCACCGCCCTGCTGCACGCCCTGGTGGTGTGCGAGAAGCGCGGCGCTTACGGCCACGCCGTGCTGCTGCTCTCCATCTTTACCTTTGCCTTAAGCCTGCTCGGCACCTTCGTGGTGCGCTCCGGGGTGCTCACCTCGGTGCACGCCTTTGCGGTGGACCCCAGCCGCGGCCTCACCCTCTTGTTGCTGCTCGGCTTGCTATTGACCTGCGCCCTCACCCTGTTTGCCCTGCGGGCAGACATTCGCGCCCCCTATGCCCGCTTCAGTTTCTGGTCTAAGGAGGGGCTGCTCGGCGCCGCCATCCTGCTGCTTTGCGTGGCCTGCGCCAGCGTGCTGCTCGGCACCTTCTACCCCATGGTGTTCCAGTCGCTCCATCTGGGCTCGCTCTCGGTGGGCGCCCCCTATTTCAATACCATCTTCGTGCCGCTGGCCCTCTGCATGATGGCGCTGATGACCCAGCTGCCGCGCCTGCGCTGGCAGCATCTGGCAGTCCAGCGCCGCATCAAGGTGCTGCTCCCATGCCTGTTCGGCCTGCTGGGGGGCGCCTTGCTGAGCCTCGCCTATCCCGAGCCGCTGCGGGCAAGCTGGCTGGGGCTCGCGGCCAACGTGCTCAGCCTCTGGCTGATGGCCAGCCTGCTGCTCCCGCTCTTGCAACCGGTCGCCCTGCGCGAGCTCACCCTCAATCGGTTCGGCAGCCTGCTGGCCCACCTCGGGGTGGCGGTGTGCGCCCTCGGCATTGCGCAGGTGAGTCACCACAGCCAGGAGGGGGGCGCCGTGCTCGCCGCAGGCCAGCCCTATCGGCTCGGCGCCTTCGAGTTTCGCTATGAGGGGAGCGAGCCGATCATCGGCCCCAACTACACCGCCGAGCGCATCACTCTCGGCGTGCATAAGAACGGTAAAGAGGTGGCGCGGCTGACGCCGGAGCGGCGCCACTACAGCGTGCGCACCATGAACATGAACGAGCCCGGCATTGCGTGGGGAATGCTCGGCGATCTCTACGTGGTGCTTGGCGAGAAGATGGGGCCCGGCGCCTATGCCATGCGGCTGCACCATAAGCCGCTGGTGCGCTGGATCTGGCTCGGCGGCCTGTTGATGATGGCGGGCGGCACCCTGCGCCTGCTCGCCCGCCGGCCGCTGCTGGCTAGCCATCCTGCGCCAGCTACCGCCCCCTGCCCCCGACTTGAACAGGAGTCCTTATGAACGCCCGTCTGCGCCTGTTCGTACCGCTCCTGCTCACCCTGGGGCTCGGTGCCCTGCTCTGGCTCGGCCTTGGCAACAACCCCTACAGCCAGGATGAGGCCGTCGCAGGGCGCACCCTGCCTGCCTGGCAGAGTGACGATCTGCTTGGTGGCCCCTCCATCCACACTGCGGCGCTCAAGGGGGAGCCCTTCGTGCTCAACGTCTGGGCCAGCTGGTGCCCCAACTGCCGCGCCGAGCATCCGCTGCTGGGTGAGCTGGCCAGTACCGTGCCCCTCTATGGCCTCAACTACCGGGACAAGGGGGATGCTGCTCGCGCCTGGCTCACCGAGGCGGGCAACCCCTATCGCGCCGTGCTGGCCGACCCCGACGGCCGACTCGCGCTGGAGCTCGGCGTCTACGGCACGCCGGAGACCTATCTCTTCGCCAGTAACGGCACCCTGCTGACCCGCCATACCGGCCTGCTCACCCGGGAGATCTGGCAACGCCAGTTTGCCCCCCTGCTTGCAAAGGCCCGCAGCAACACCGCCAGCCAGCCCGAAGTGGAGATACAAGTGGAGAGAGAAGTGCAGGAGAGCAAGCAATGAGCCGTCTCGTCCACGCCCTGATCGCGCCGCTCTTGCTGGCCTTGAGCCTCGGGGCCCTTGCCAGCGGGGTCGACACCTATGAGTTTCGCCACCCAGAGCGGCAGACCCGCGCTCAGGAGCTGGCCCGCGCCCTGCGCTGCCCCCAGTGTCAGAACCAGAACCTGGTGGAGTCCAACTCCCCCATCGCCCGGGATCTGCGGCTCGAGGTCTACCGCTGGGTGGACGAGGGGCAGTCTGATGAGCAGGTGATCGCCCGCATGACGGCGCGCTTCGGTGACTTCGTGCGCTACGATCCCCCCTTCAAGCGCAGCACGGCGTTGCTGTGGGGCGGCCCCGCCCTCTTGCTGTTGTTGGCGCTCCATCGCCTGCACAGGAGCCTGCATCGCCGGCAACCGGCGCGGGTGCCGCTTGTCGGCGACAGAGCCGAGGGGATGCTCGCCCACGACCCCAGGGCCGAGCTGAACCGGCTGATCATGGCCGAGCAGCAGGCGGGGCTGGCCCCCCACAGTCGCCTCTACCGGGAGCTGGAGCTGGCCCGTCTCGCCAACGCCACCCCAACCGCCGAGCTGGCCCTGCGCAAGCGGCTGGCAAGAGATAGCACCGCTCGTCCGCAGCGTAGGCTGCGCACCTGGATACTGCTTGGGACCCTGCTGCTGGCGCTGATGGCCGGCATTTATGCCGGCACCGGCCGCTATCAGGCGTGGCAGGCTTATCAGTTGCGCCCCGATCCGCTGGCGGGATTGAGCCCGCGGGATCTGCAGGACAAGGAGCTGGGCGCCCTGCACCAGCGTCTGCAAGCCAACCCTACCGATCTCGATGGCTGGGCGGCGCTCGGCCAGTTGTATCTGTATCGGGACGAGTACGCCAACGCCCTGCTCGCCTACCAGCGCCTCGCCCTGCTGGAGGGCGGCGCCAGCGCGGCGACCCAGGCCGCCCAGGCCACCGTGCTCTACTACCAGGCGGGTCAACAGCTGACCCCGGAGGCGCTGCGCCTGCTCGATAGCGCGCTCAAGCAGGACAAGGGTGAGGTGAGCGCCCTGATGCTGCTCGCCTCCGATCACTTCCTGCACGGCCGCTACTCCCAAGCCATCGCCCTCTGGCAACAATTGCTCGATGAAGAGCGACCCCGCATCAACCGGGCCGCGCTGATCGAAGCGATCCAGACCGCCCGCATGATGGGAGGCTGACCGCACGCGTGACAGGGGCTGAATGCCCCTGTCACGTTTGGCCCGCACAGGCGCCGCCGGCAGGGAAATCACTTGCCAACCTCCCGTCGGTGGCCGAACAATAGGCGTCCATTGAACCTGTTTCTGGAGCCACTCCCATGATCCCCATTCGCTGTAAAACCGTCTCCGGTGTCGCCCTCTCAACGATTGATGGTGAACAAAGCTGCTGGTGATGAAGCGCGTAAAGGGTGGTTTCTGGTGCCATGTGGCGGGCACGGTCGAGGCGGGGGAAACCGGCTGGCAGACCATTATTCGCGAGTTTGGCGAGGAGACGGGTATCAGGGTTTGCGAGTTATACACAGCCCATTATCTGGAACAATTTTATGAAAGCGTGTCAAATACGGTGGAGGTAGTGCCGGTCTTTGTGGTCTATTGCCCGCCCAATCAGCTGGTCACCCTCAATCACGAGCATACCGAATATCGCTGGTGCACCTTGGCCGAGGCCAAGGCACTGGTGAGTTTCCCCGGCCAGCAGGCACTCTACGATCATCTCTGGCACTACTTTGTCGAAAACAGCCCCTCGGCGCTGATGCGGGTGGCCATGACGCCATAGCGCGTGAATGCCAGGAGCCCTCTCGTTATCTTCTTGATCCTGTGGTGATCCACTGCCGGCCATGGCCGCCATCAGCACATGTTGCCCCCCTGATCAGGCCGTTTTCAACAGAGATGATCACCAGGAATGAGTGAAGATAGGGACGCAGGCAATAGAGACGGCTAAAAGATCGATCATCTGACGGCAAGAGGGCGCCACCAGCCGCACACTGCAGCCATGTTTCTCACGCCGACCAGCCCCATCATTACTCGTATGAAGCCGCTCATAGCGCCCATTACCGTTATTTCAAGGTGCGCCATCCCATAAAATTGAAATATCGGGCCATTAGACGTTGTGAAGCGTCAATTACCGTCATATAACTTAGCCAAATATCCCTGTCAGCCGTACGGTAGCGTCAAATCATGATTACTCGCCCTTTTCTTACCCTGTTGCTCGGTGCCTTCCTTGTTCCCGTCAGCATGGAGAGCGCCCAGGCCAATCCGTTTTCAGCCCAGTCCCACTCCCCCAACAGCTTTCTGGAGCAGCGCAACGATCTGGCGCTGAGCTCCGCCGCCTTCGTGGTGGCCAACCCGCGCACCGGTGAAGTGCTGTCGGAGCGCAACGCCAACCGGGTGATGCCGATAGCCTCCATCACCAAGCTGATGACGGCACTGGTGGTGCTCGATGCCAACCAGCGTCTCTCCGAGATGCTGACCGTTACCATGGCCGACGTGGACAGACTCAAGGGCACCGGGTCGCGACTGGCGGTGGGCTCGCGCCTGAGCCGGGCCGACATGTTGCACATCGCCCTGATGTCGTCGGAAAACCGCGCCGCCTCGGCGCTGGCCAGAAACTACCCGGGTGGCCAGCGCGCCTTCATCGAGGCGATGAATGCCAAGGCCCGCATGCTCGGCATGTGGAGCACCCAGTTCTCCGACAGTACCGGGCTCACCCCTCGCAACGTCTCCAGCGCCCACGATCTCGCCAAGCTGGTGGCGGCGGCATCCACCTATCCGCTCATTCGCCAGTACTCCTCCACCGAGGAGCGCATGGTGCGCAACGGCAAGCGTCAGCTGCACTACCTCAACTCCAACCGGCTGGTGCGCGAAGGGAGCTGGCCCATCTCCCTCTCCAAGACCGGCTACATCCGCGAGGCGGGGCGCTGCCTGGTGATGGCCACCCAGATCAACCGCGAGCCGGTGATCATGGTGCTGCTCAACGCCGACACTCCCAACGCCCGGGTGGCCGATGCCAAGCGGATCAAATCCTGGCTGGAGACTTCCGGTCGCATGAGCCTGACCGCTCAGTCCAGCCCCCGGACCAAGCTGTTCAGCAGCCAGTAAGGCTCCCGGCGATCATCGCCAAAAAAGCCCCCGCACCAAGGTGCGGGGGCTTTTGTTGTTGAGCCTTGTGGCCAAGCCTGCTGGCTACGGCGCCGAAATGCTGGCGATCAGATCGGCTTGAGCCGCGCGGTGAAGTGGCGCAGCAGCGGCGGCTCGTAATCGAAGGTGAGCCCGCGAATGTCGCTGGCCCGCGCCTTGACCGCGATCAGGCAGTCGGCCACATAGTCCATGTGATCCCGGGTGTAGACCCGGCGCGGAATGGTGAGCCGCAGCAGCTCAAAATCCGCCGCCTCCTGCTTGCCGGTGGCGGGATCGCGCCCGAGCAGCAGGGAGCCAATCTCCACCCCGCGCACGCCCCCTTCCAGATAGAGCTCGCAGGCGAGCGCATGGGCCGGGAACTGCTCGGCCGGAATATGGGGCAACAGTTTTTTGGCATCCACAAACACCGCATGGCCGCCAGTGGGGGTCTGGATGGGGATGCCCGCCTCGGCCAGCCGCTCACCGAGATAAGCCACCTGACTGATACGGTAGGTGAGATACTCTTCATCCATCCCCTCGCGCAGGCCGATGGCGAGCGCCGCCATGTCCCGTCCGGCAAGGCCGCCATAGGTGACAAATCCTTCCATCGCCACACAGCGCACCTGCACCGCGCGAAACAGGTCGAGATCCTCTTTAAAGCAGCAAAGCCCGCCGATATTCACCAGCCCGTCCTTCTTGGCCGACATGGTGAAGATGTCCCCCAGCGCAAACATCTGGCGCACTATCTCCTTGATGCTGCACTTGGCATAAGCCGGATCCCGTGCCTTGATAAACCAGGCGTTCTCGGCGAAGCGGGCGGCATCGATCACCACCGGGATATGGTGGCGACGGGCCAGCTCGGAGACAGCCTCCATATTGGCCATGGAGACCGGCTGGCCGCCTGCGCTGTTGCAGGTCACCGTGATGATGATGCCGGCCACGTTGGCGGCCCCCAGGGTTTCGATGGTGTCGCTCAGGCGAGGGAGATCAAAATCCCCCTTCCAGGGGTAAGGGGCCGTGGTGTCGAGGGCTTTCGGGGTGAGCAGGTTGATGGCCCGCGCCCCAGCCAACTCCACGTGGGCCTTGGTGGTATCGAAGTGGTAATTGGAGATGAAGACCGGCGCCTTGCCCTGGCAGCGCTTGACCAGCTCTGGGAAGAGGATCTGCTCGGCCCCCCGCCCCTGGTGGGTGGGCATCACATGCTGGTAGCCAAAAATCTCGCGCACCGTGCGCTCCAGCTCGACGAAGTTGCGGCTGCCCGCATAGGCCTCGTCCCCCATCATGATGCCGGCCCACTGGCGATCGGACATGGCACCGGTGCCGCTGTCGGTCAGCAGATCGATGTAGACATCCTCGGCCAGCAGCAGGAAGGGGTTCCAGCCAGCGGCCTCGAGGGCGGTGCGGCGCTCGGCGCCAGTGGTCTGTTTGATGGGCTCGACCATCTTGATACGAAACGGCTCGGGTATACGATGCATATAAGACTCCTCACCGGCGCAAGGCCAGTGTGTTTGAAATTGGAATTGGCAAAGAGGCCGGGGCGATCAGGGTCGTCCGGCTGACAAATTCAAACGGCGGATGCCGCCAATCAGCGGTGAGGAAAGTCGAAGGTCAGAATGGGATCCCGGGTATACCAGTGGGCGAGCAGGCAGGCTGCCCGGGGCGTAGCTGTCATGATTGGCATCACTCCCCTCCATGTCGGTTGTAAACAGTCGGTGGCCAACAAGATCCATTGATGGGTGCTGCCAGCGGGCAGCCTCGCCACGTTAACGGCTGGTTAATTTGCAAACAAGGGACGCACTGACGGGCTGTGCGCCCGCTCACAAAGCGTCCATTCATCCGGCTCGATGCGGGTAACTGTGATCCCCCCAGCCCTCCGCTTCGTTAAGCTGTTATCCCGTTGACTTGACCCTGTTCATGCCGCCCCTTGCCAACCATCGGAAGTCCCATGCATCGCAAACCCCATCTGCCCGAGAAGATCTGCCCCGTCTGCCAGCGTCCCTTCAAATGGCGGCGCAAGTGGGTACGCAGTTGGGAAGCGGTTCGCTACTGCAGCGAGCGCTGTCGCCACGCTCGTCACCGTAGCCAGCAACCTGAGGAGCGAGTCTGATGGAGCTGCGCCTTGTCCTCGGCGATCAGCTAAACGCCGGTCACAGCTGGTTTCGCACGCCGGATCCGGCGGTCTGCTACCTGATGGCGGAGCTGCGCCAAGAGACCGACTACTGCCGCCACCACCGCCAGAAGGTGCTGGCCTTCTTTGCCGCCATGCGCGCCTTCGCGGCGGCCCTCGGCAAGGCGGGCCATCGCGTCTGTTACCTGACCCTCGATGAGAGCGCCCGCTGGCCAGACTTGCCCAGCTTGCTGACGGCCCAGCTCGAAGCGCATCAGGCTGACAGCTTCGCCTGGCAGAGCCCGGATGAGTGGCGCCTCGCCAGCCAGTTGCAAGCATGGGCGGCGAGTCTTGCCATCCCTGCCACCGAGGTGGAGAGCGAGCATTTTCTCACCCCCCGCGATGGCTGGCAGCGCTACCCCCACAGCCGGATGGAGTTCTTCTACCGCGCCCTGCGAAGGCAATATCAGGTACTGCTCGATGAGCGCGGCCAACCCCTTGGCGGACGCTGGAACTTCGATGCCGAGAACCGCGCCAGGCTGCCGGCGAGCCAGCCGATCCCGGCGCCCCTCACCTTTGCCAATGAGGTGAGCGACATCGACGCCATGCTGACCCGCCACGGGGTCAGTACCATCGGCGAGGCGGATGCCAGCAAGCTGCCGTGGCCCATCACAAGGCGCCAGAGCCGCGAGCTGCTGGCCCATTTTCTGGCGCACTGCCTGCCGCACTTTGGCCGCTATCAGGATGCCCTGAGCGAGCGGGGCTGGAGCCTGTTTCACAGCCGCCTGTCGTTTTCCCTCAACAGCAAGATGCTCCATCCCCTCGAGGTGATCCGCGCCGCCGAGGCCCATTGGCAGGCCAATCAGGGCACCATCACCCTGGCGCAGGTGGAGGGCTTTATTCGCCAGATCCTCGGCTGGCGCGAGTTCGTACGCGCCCTCTACTGGGAAAAGATGCCCGACTATCGGCGCAGCAATTTTCTCGGGGCCGAGCGGCCGCTGCCCGGCTTTTTCTGGAGCGGCGAAACAAACATGGCCTGCGTGCGTCACGCCATTCGCCAGTCTCTGGATCACGCCTACGCCCACCATATCCAGCGGCTGATGGTGACCGGCAACTTTGCCCTGCTGGCGGGGATCGATCCTGACGAGGTGGATGCCTGGTATCTCGGCATCTATGTGGATGCCATCGAGTGGGTGGAGCTGCCCAACACCCGCGGCATGAGCCAGTTTGCCGATGGCGGCCTGATGGGCAGCAAGCCCTACGCCAGCAGCGGCGCCTATATCGAGCGGATGGGCCACTACTGCAAGGGGTGCCACTATCAGGTGAAGGCCCGCAGCGGCGACGGGAGTTGCCCCTTCAACAGCCTCTACTGGCATTTTTTATGGCGCAACCGGGACAAACTTGGCAGCAATCCTCGCCTCGCCCTGCCCTATGCCAACTGGGATGGCCAGGCCGCCGAACAGCAGCACGCCATCCTGACGACGGCGGAGCAGTACCTGATCCGGCTGGAGCAGCTCTGACTGCCACAGCTAATGCCAACAAGTCCACAAATTTCAACATTGAAAACCAGTTAAATAATTGTAAATAGATATATATCCCAATTATATCTACACCAGTTGAATATCCTGTGGCGGCTGATTAATGTGAGGGCCCCAGTCAAGGAGAGACAAGATGGACATAGTGGTACTCGGTGGTGGCGTGGTCGGCGTGACCAGCGCCTGGTATCTGGCCAAGGCGGGTCACAAGGTGACCCTGCTGGAACGGCGTGACGGGGTGGCCCTTGAAACCAGCCACGCCAATGCCGGCCAGATCTCCCCCGGTTACGCGGCCCCCTGGGCGGCCCCCGGCATTCCCCTCAAGGCTGCCAAGTGGCTGCTGCAAAAACACGCTCCCTTCACGGTGCGGCCGACTTCGGATCCCTTCCAGCTGCGCTGGATGCTGAAGATGTTTGCCAACTGCACTCCGGCGGCCTATGCGGTCAACAAGGGGCGCATGGTGCGTCTGGCCGAATACAGCCGCGACTGCATGAAGCTGCTGCGCGACGAGCTGGCCCTGGACTACGAGGGGCGCCAGCTCGGCACCCTGCAGCTGTTCCGCAGTCAGGCCCAGCTCGATGCCAGCAAACGCGACATCGAGGTGCTGGAAGAGTACGGCGTGCCCTATCAGTCCCTCGATGCCGATGGCTGTGAAGGGGCAGAGCCGGCGCTGGCCCGGGTACGCGGCAAGATAGTGGGCGGCCTGCGCCTGCCGGGGGACGAGACCGGCGACTGCTTCCGCTTCACCAAGGCCATGGCAGCAGAAGCGCAGCGACTTGGGGTCAGGTTCGTGTTCAACTGCGCCATCGACGAGATCGAGCTGGCGCAGGGACGCGCCGTGGCGGTGCGGGCTGGCGAGCAGCGCTTCAAGGCCGACGCCATCGTCTGTGCCCTTGGCAGCTATGCCACCGGCTTCCTGCGCCCGCTCGGGCTCGATCTGCCGGTCTACCCGGTCAAGGGCTACTCCCTCACCCTGCCGATGATCAACGCCGAGGCCGCGCCGCGCAGCACAGTACTGGACGAAACCTACAAGGTGGCCATCACCCGTTTCGATGAGCGGATCCGGGTCGGCGGCATGGCGGAGCTGTCGGGCTACAACCTGGCCCTCAACCCGAAACGGCACGACACCCTGGCCATGGTGGTCGGTGATCTCTTCCCCGAGGGGGGCGACATCAGCCGCGCCGACTTCTGGACCGGGCTGCGCCCCATGACGCCGGACGGCACCCCGCTGGTGGGCCCAAGCCCCATCCCCGGCCTCTGGCTCAACACCGGCCACGGCACCCTGGGCTGGACCATGGCGGCGGGCTCGGGCCAGCTGCTGTGCGATCTCATCAGCGGCAGCGACACCGCCATCAGTGACGAAGGGCTCACCCTGGCCCGCTACGGCTGAGCCTTGTTCTCCGTCTCTCTTATCCCAACGAGGGAGTGCCTGGCACTCCCTCTTGTTTTGACATTGTTCGGTTTGTTCAGCCATGCAGTGCCAAGGCGAGCGACCCTGTTTCATGGCTACTCCGCTACCCGGCCCCTTGCACACCGGAGGTAACAGAAAGGCCCCGCGAGGGATCTTTTTCTACCCTGTGCCATGCTGCGCAGGGTCTCAATCACTTAGCCACCATCATGGGCAGCCCTGTATGCCCACAGGATGCTCGGCCGATGCGGCTGTATCACCAGATTGACCTTGCCAAGAATAAGTACGATGAAGATGTCACCCGGCTCATGGGTGTGGCCGCTGGCAGCGCCGGTAAGCGAACCTGTCTTGATAGCTGGGATAGCTGGGGCTACACCGCAAGGCGGCCGACACACCAGCAGAGAGCACCGAGAGGTATTGAACGAGCAAAGCGAAGCAGGGTTAGGCGAGCCGAGCGAGTGGCCCTCAAGCAGCGCCAGCTGCGCTCCTTGGAGCTCTGGCAATAACTGTACGCATCAAGATGTACAGATCTAGTTATCACCTGACACCGGCCTCAAACCGGTGTCTTGTTTACGCTACTTTAGTGCGCACTTCCTTCGGTATCAATTTCAGACCCTTTTTGAACATGCTGTAGGGGGTCTGACCCTCCATCATCCTGCCCTGATGTGGCCGCTGGGTGTTGTAGTGCTCCAGGTCTGTCTGCATCTGCTCCACCGACTCATACCAGGTTGTTCTCCCCTTGATACGGAAGTGTTCATCCAACAGGGTACGATGCAGCCGTTCGATAAAGCCGTTGCTCTGCGGCCTGCGTACTTTGGTTGTCCGATGTTCAATCCCCTCCAGTTGCAGGAACAGCTCGTAGGGATGATGGTCAGGGCGCCCACAGAACTCACGTCCGTTATCCGACAGGATGGTGTAGACCCGCGCCTCGTGAGCCTCGAAGAACGGCAGCACCGTTTCGTTGAGCACATGGACCGAGGTCACCGGCAGCTTGCTGGTGTAGAGTCGTCCCCAGGCGTGGCGGCTGTAGCAGTCCAGCACGGTTTGCAGATACACCTTGCCAACCCCCTTGAGTGCACCGACGAAGAAGGTATCGACCGCCACCAGTTCCCCGGTGTAGTGGACCTCTATCTGGCGTTCGCGAAACTCGGGACTGAAGCGCTCTAACAGGCGAATTTGCTCGTCATTGAGCTCAATGGTCTGTTCCCTATGGGTTTTCTCGAGGCGCAACAAACGGTCATGTTTGGAGAGCAAGTCATGACGTTGCCACACGCCACGCACACCTCCCGCACTGACGTTGATGCCTTGCAGAGCCAGTTCTTGCGCGACCCGCAGCGGGCCATGGGTTGGTCTGGTGAGGGAGTAATCGAGGATGGCCTGTTCAATCTCGGGCGCAACCCGGTTGGGATGAGCCCCTTTACAACCGGGCAATTTGTCGAGTAACCCCTCGGCGCCATAGGTCTGGTAGTTGCGCCGGATCTCGTAGAACTGCTGGCGGCTGTATCCGATGAGCTTGCAGGCTTTGCTGACGTTATTGAGCTCTTTGGCGAGCTCTAGCAGGCTGAGTTTGCGACG
>NZ_JBFODH010000012.1:0-43583 GCF_040908225.1 Aeromonas sp. R5-3
CTTCCTTCGGTATCAATTTCAGACCCTTTTTGAACATGCTGTAGGGGGTCTGACCCTCCATCATCCTGCCCTGATGTGGCCGCTGGGTGTTGTAGTGCTCCAGGTCTGTCTGCATCTGCTCCACCGACTCATACCAGGTTGTTCTCCCCTTGATACGGAAGTGTTCATCCAACAGGGTACGATGCAGCCGTTCGATAAAGCCGTTGCTCTGCGGCCTGCGTACTTTGGTTGTCCGATGTTCAATCCCCTCCAGTTGCAGGAACAGCTCGTAGGGATGATGGTCAGGGCGCCCACAGAACTCACGTCCGTTATCCGACAGGATGGTGTAGACCCGCGCCTCGTGAGCCTCGAAGAACGGCAGCACCGTTTCGTTGAGCACATGGACCGAGGTCACCGGCAGCTTGCTGGTGTAGAGTCGTCCCCAGGCGTGGCGGCTGTAGCAGTCCAGCACGGTTTGCAGATACACCTTGCCAACCCCCTTGAGTGCACCGACGAAGAAGGTATCGACCGCCACCAGTTCCCCGGTGTAGTGGACCTCTATCTGGCGTTCGCGAAACTCGGGACTGAAGCGCTCTAACAGGCGAATTTGCTCGTCATTGAGCTCAATGGTCTGTTCCCTATGGGTTTTCTCGAGGCGCAACAAACGGTCATGTTTGGAGAGCAAGTCATGACGTTGCCACACGCCACGCACACCTCCCGCACTGACGTTGATGCCTTGCAGAGCCAGTTCTTGCGCGACCCGCAGCGGGCCATGGGTTGGTCTGGTGAGGGAGTAATCGAGGATGGCCTGTTCAATCTCGGGCGCAACCCGGTTGGGATGAGCCCCTTTACAACCGGGCAATTTGTCGAGTAACCCCTCGGCGCCATAGGTCTGGTAGTTGCGCCGGATCTCGTAGAACTGCTGGCGGCTGTATCCGATGAGCTTGCAGGCTTTGCTGACGTTATTGAGCTCTTTGGCGAGCTCTAGCAGGCTGAGTTTGCGACGTGCTACTTTCTCGTTGGTGGTGATGCGGTGACTCCAGATAACACGGTAGGGGTACCGTTTTGTTATCCGGTTTGAAGCCGTATGACTACTCCCTTTTGTGGGCAACTGTCAGGTGAATACCATCTCCATACAACCAGTGCCGTAGGGGGCCATGAAATTGCACCTCTATTTTTGAGCCTTATACCCCGTACAAAAGCCGCTCTGCAAACGGTGCAATGCGCTGCGCTTATTGCACCCTACCTGTTGTGTCAATCCGTTGGGGTGGTGTGGTTGAGCGCCATGCCTCGTTATCAAGGTAACAAAAGGGGCGATCTGCGCCCCGACTCTTCTAATGCCCCTGCTTTATATCACTGCCTGCTCGTCCGGCATGGTTTGATAGTCTGCTGATTCACCACCAACACTCCTGTTTTTCCTCCCATCAGGGCGAGCAGAAAAGGCCAAGCTCACTCATACCTCGCCGCTTCCCAGGCGTGTATCGCCTGTTTGCGGGTCTCGCCCCAGTGATAGCCGCCGAGTTTGCCGTTTTGCTGGATGACTCTGTGGCAGGGGATCATCAAGGCGACGGGGTTGGCGCCCACCGCCAGCCCCACGGCGCGGGCGGCCTTGGGGTTGCCGACGGCGCTCGCCACCTGGGCGTAGCTCACCACCTTGGCAGGCGGGATCTGCAGCAGCGCCCGCCAGACGCTGATCTGAAAGTTGGTGCCGCTCACGTGCAAGGAGATGGGGCGATCCGGCGCCTTGCTGCCATCGAACATGGTGTGGATGACCCCCTGGGTACGTGACGGTGCCTCCCTAAGTTCTGCCTCTGGCCAGTTGTGGGCGAGGGCGGCCAGTGGCGTCTGTGGATCCTGCTCATCGAGAAACGAGAAGTTGCACACCCCTCGCGGGGTCAGGGCGACGAACGCCTGGCCGAAGGGGGTGTCGTGCACCCCGTGATCGATAACCAGCCCGGCCCCGCGTTGCTTGTACTCGCCCGGCGTCACCGCTTCGAGCTGCACGAAGTGATCGTAGAGCCGCGAGCCGCTGCTCAGGCCCAGGGTATCGGCCACTTCCAGCAGCGGGCGTGACTCCTGCAGCAGTGCCTTGGCCCGCTCCAGAGTCAGCACCTGCAGATAGCGTTTGGGTGTCACCCCGGCCCAGCGGCTGAACAGCCGCTGGAAGTGAAAGGGGCTCAAGTGAACGTGCGCCGCTATCTCGTCCAGGGTGGGCTGGCGCGCCACCTGGCTTGCGATAAAACGGATGGCATCGGCGATGCGGGCGTAATCAGACATAAGGCGCTCTCACGATAGGTTTGCAGCCGCAGCATCTTGGGTGCGACAAGGTCATGTGCGACAAATAGATACCCCACCATCGGCCAGCAGAGCAATGCCGGTGGTAAAGCTGGATGCATCGGACGCGAGATAAAGGGCCGAGCGGGCGATCTCCTCCGGTTGGGCCAGCCGTTTGATGGCATGCATATTCTGCACAAAGGCGAGGCTCTCCGGGGTATTGGTAAAGGCCCGCCCCATGGGGGTGTCGGTGCCCCCCGGCAGCAGGGCGTTGACCCGCACCCCTTGTGCCCCATATTCGGCAGCCAGCACCTGAGTCAGGCCAATCAGGCCGGCCTTGCTCGCGGCATAGGCCGCCATGCCGGGCAGCCCCAGGGTATGGCCGACGAAGGTGGAGGTAAAGATAAGCGAACCGCCGCCGCGTGCCTGCATGGCGGGGATCTGGTACTTGGCCCCCACAAAGGCGCTGGTGAGGTTGGTATCCAGCGTCTCCTGCCACTGCGCCAGTTCAAGCGCCGGCACGCTGCCCGGTGTCCCCGTGATGCCTGCGTTGTTGAAGGCGATATCGAGCCCTCCGAAACGGGTCAGCGCGAGATCCACCAGGGCGCGGGCATAGGTTTCGCTTTTCACATCTCCCGCCAGGCTCACCGCCTGGCCCCCCTCGTGGCGGATCTCCTCCACCAGCAGATCCAGCTCGCTCTGGCGGCGGGCGCCGACCACCACGCTGGCGCCTTCCCGGGCAAACAGGATGGCGCTGGCGCGGCCGATGCCGGAGCTGGCGCCGGTGATGATGGCGACCTTGTTGGACAGTAATGACATGGCAGTTCCCTCGCAGGTGTGTTGTGCAGGCGCACAGGGTTGGCAGTGGGTTGGAACCTCAATAGGTTCGACCCCACGCTGGTTCGGCTCCACTATGGCAACCAGCCCTCGCAGACACGACCCGGATCTTGCTCTCTTTGCCCCCATGCCGCTTTGCTGCGCGCAGATAGCGGCCCTCGCGGCAACAAAACAGGGGATCTTCGGCCGTCATTCTCTATAATGCTCCCTCTTTTTTGACTGCCGGTTTGACTGCTGAGCCAACCACCGGCAGCGCCGCTGGCCGCGAGCCGGCCACCCCGATAGAGACGATGTCATGCATACCCTGGAACAGCTGCGCGCAGGTGAACTCTGCGGCGCCCGCCACCTCAAACTCGCCGAAAACCTGACGGAGTTCCCGCCCGAGATCTTTAGTCTCAAAGAGACGCTGGAGGTGCTGGATCTCACCGGCAACCAGTTGAGTCGGCTGCCTGACGAGCTGGCCGGGTTCAGCAAGCTGCACATCATTTTCTGCTCCGAGAATCGCTTTACCGAGCTGCCCGAGGTGCTGGGGCGCTGCCCGGCGCTCACCATGGTGGGCTTCAAGGCCAACCGGATCGCCACGGTTCCCGCCGCGTCGCTGCCGGCGGGGCTGCGCTGGTTGATCCTGACCGACAACGCGGTGGAGCAGCTACCCGATGAGCTGGGTCAGTGCGGCGCCCTGCAAAAGCTGATGCTCTCGGGCAATCGCCTGCGCGAGCTGCCGGCAAGCCTGGCCAACTGCCAGCGTCTGGAGCTGGTGCGTATCGCCGCCAACCGGCTCGAGGCGCTTCCGGATTGGCTGGCGAGGCTGCCGCGTCTTGCCTGGTTGGCGTATGCGGGCAACCCCTTCAGCGACAGGCAAGAGCAGCGGTTGAGCCAGTGCGCCTCGGTGGCCGACATCCCGTGGGCTGCACTGCAGGTGGGCGAGTTGCTGGGGCAGGGGGCATCCGGCGTCATCCATCGCGCCGAGCTGGCAACGCCAGCGGGGCCGCGGGCGGTGGCGGTCAAGTGCTTCAAGGGGACCGTGACCAGCGATGGGCTGCCCCGCTGCGAGTTGGCGGTGTCGCTGGCGGCTGGCCGTCATCCCCATCTGGTCGGGGTCGAGGGGCGGGTGGGCGATCACCCCTCCGGCATCCCGGCGCTGGTGATGGCGCTGATAGACCCCGATTTTATCAACCTGGCGGGACCGCCGAGCCTGGACTCCTGTACTCGCGACATCTACCCGGCCGATGCTCGCTTTACCCCGGCTGCGCTGCTGGCCATGGCGCAGGGGGTGGCGAGCGCCGCGCTGCATCTGCACGGGCGCGGCATCCTGCATGGCGATCTCTACGCCCACAACATGCTGTACGCCTCACAAAGGGAGGGCCGGCTGCTGCTCGGGGATTTCGGCGCCGCCTCCTGTTACGAGCGAACCGACGGCGAGCTGGCCGGCTTGCTGGAGCGATTGGAAGTGAGAGCCTTCGGCTGCCTGCTGGAAGAGCTGCTGGCCCGCTGTGTCCCCCGTGATGACAGGCTGGATGCCCTGCATGTGCTGGTGGATGACTGTCTCGCCGAGGTAGTGGCGACGCGCCCAGATTTTACCCAGATTACAGCCAGGCTAGCTGCGGTGGCGGCGGTCATCTTTGCCGAGCCAGTCTTGCTCTGATCCGGCTCGCCCTGCCGTCGCGGTAGCAAGCAGGCGCAAAGCAGGCGAGCAAGAGCAGGAGTGGATGACAAAAAGATGTCAAAAGGGGGCCTTGGGGCCCTTTTTTGTTTTGCTGTGCTTTTTTGGGCAAAAGTTACGGCTGCCGCCCTGTTGGTGCTTGCGTGCAGCGGGCTAAGTTGTGATATTGAGGCATCTTTACATGACAGGGGTGACGGGATGGAAGCGGCTTTTTGGCATCAGCGTTGGGAAGAGAACCGGATCGGCTTTCATCAGGCGGATTTCAATCGCTGGCTGCAATCCTGGTGGTCGGCCCAGCAGCAGGGCGAGCCCGTGCTGGTGCCCCTGTGCGGCAAGTCCCGCGACATGCTCTGGCTGAGCGGGCAGGGCCATCCGGTCGACGGGTTCGAACTCTCGTCCGTCGCCATCAACAGCTTTTTCAGCGAGAACAAACTGAGCGAAACGGTGAGTGCCGAGGGGCCCTATCAGTGCCATCAGCACGACAGCCTGCGCATCTATGAGGGGGATTTTTTCGCCGCCCCCGAACTTGGCCGCCGCTATCGGCTGGCCTACGACAGGGCGGCCCTCATTGCGCTGCCGACCGCCATGCGCCGTCAATATGCCGAGCTGATGAGCCGGCTTATCGAGGCGGGCGGTCAGATCCTGCTGGTGACTCTGGAGTATCAGCCGGAGCAGCAGCGCCAGCCGCCGTTCTCGGTGGGGGAGATGGAGGTACGCACCCTGTTCGAGCGCCACTTCCAGGTAGAGGTGCTGGGGCGAGCGGCCGAGCTCGATCACCCCAGGGTGCTGTCGGGCCAGCTCTCCTACTTCGACGAAGTGGCCTACCGGCTGGTGCGCCGTCCAAAGGCCTGACCAAAAGCGTGAGCTGAGGCGATAAAACTGGCCATAAAGCTGCAGCTGGTTGACTCTTTATTACCTCCTTTGACATAGATCAACGTGACAAGGGAGGGGAGTGCCTAAGATGAGCCTGTTTCTCAATCACTGTTGTCATCGGCAGGCGCGCTCTGGTTTGGGACTGCCCGCCGACCATCAACTCAGTGTCTGATTTTCACGCTCATGTTCACTTTTGGCGGCTCTGGTCGCAATTGATTATGGTTTTTCCAGCCGACCCCAAGGGGTCGGCTTTTTATTGGCTGCAACAGAGGGAAAGGAGGCCTGATCAGGCCTCGAAGGTGGCGGCATTGAGCCGGAATGCGCGCGGGTCGTCGATAAACTGGCCGGTGATGCGCTCGTCGTGCTCGTGGCCCTGACCATAGCTGCAGAGGATCAGCCGATCCGACGTTCTCGATCTCAGCTGGGTGATAAAGCGCACCAGATCGGCGCGGCTCAGGTTGCCCACCTCCTCGCACACCCTTTCGCGCTGATCAAAGCCCAGATCCTTGTTGCCGATGCTGACCCACAGCCGTTGGCCACGGCTGCGCAGGTTGGCATCCCGCTCGCTCAGCTGGGCCTGCAGGCCCGCCTTGCTGTCTTGCCACTGGCGGGCGGTGAGCTCGAGCATGGCCAGCGGAAACAGATCGATGAACTCCTCCACCGCATCCAGCAGGATCTGCGGCCCGGCCACCGGCGACTGGATGTAGAAGATGAGGCCGGGATGGCGGTTGAGGGGCAGGTTGCCGGCCCCCACCACGTAGCCGAGCTGCTGACGGGTGCGCAGCTCGTGAAAGAAGGTGGAGGACATGATGTGGTTGGCCAGGGTGAAGCAGGCCAGATCCCGTGCCCGGGTGGTGCGCGACTGGTAGTAGACCAGCAGGGCCGAGTCTTCATGCTCGCAGCCCTGTTCACGAATGAGGGTGCCCCTGTCCTGGATGGAGATGAGCGGGCGACGGGTCTCGGCACTGGGCTGGCTGTTGACGCCGAGGTGGCGCTCCAGCAGGGCGGCGAGCTCGAGGGCCTCGGCGGCGGTCCAGTCGCCGTGCACCAGGGTCTCTACGTGCACCTCGGCAAAGAGGCTCGCCACGAAGGCGGGCATCTCGTCCAGTTCGACGCTGCGCAGGTGGCGCAGCAACTGCTCGAACGGCGGGTTGTTGGGCTGCAGCAGGCTGGTGAGCTGGTTGAACAGCTGGGAGATGGGGCGCGCCTTGGACTGGTTGTCCCAGTTGCGGATGAGCTGCTCCTTGATTTCGCTAAAGCGGGCCGGATCCGGGTAACCCAGGGTGCGGTTGCCGAGGATCATGTCGAGCAGCAGCGGCTGCTTGTCGGCAAAGCCGCTCAGGTTGATGGTAAAGCCGCCCTGGTGGGCATAGATCTGGTAACCGAGCCCCGCCAGCTCCGCCGGGTAGGTGAGGGCGTTGAGGTGGTCGGTGAGCAGCTCCACCGCGAGGCGTGCCATGGCGATGTGGCGCGGGCTCTTGACCGCGTGCTCGCTGTCGATGGAGATGTAGAGGTTGCCCTTGGGCACGCTGAACTGATGCTCGTGCAGGTGCCAGAGCCGAAAGCCGGGCCGATCGATGAGGCAGGCGGGCATGTCGGCGGCAAGCTCGGGCGTGCGCACGTCGAGCCGGTTGCTGATGAAGGGGTTGGGCAGCGGCAGGGCCAGCGCCGGATCCGGCTCGCTCTGCTGCCAGCGGATCTTCTCCGCCTCGGTGATGATGGAGACGCTGTAGGGGGTCTGATACCAGCGGGCCAGCCGGTCCGTGCCGAGCTCCGGCGCCGTGACGGTCATGCGCAGGTTGTGCGGGGTGAGCTTGGCGAGCAGGCGGCGAATGAGCGGCTCGTCGTATGCGCGCATCATGTAGTCGCCGTAGAGCAGGTCATCTGGGGCGTAGCTGAACAGGTTCAACACCAGCCCGGAGACGGTGTCGAGCGCCCGGCCCCGCTCCTGAAAACGAAACGCCGATTCGAGTACGGTGCGTTTCTCGTCATAGCGCCAGGCTTCCACTCCGCCGCGCTCGATGAGCTTCAAGTAACCGAACAGGGCCGTCACTATCTCGTTGACGTGTTCGAGCCCGAGCGGGGTCAGCCCGAAGTTGACGCCAAAATCCTTGAAGTTGGCGCCGCTGATGCCACCGCCGGCGGAGAGCTGGTTGACCCAGCCCTTCGCTTTCAGCAGGGAGAGCAGGCTGCCGTCCCCTTCGTAGCCGATGAGGTGGCTCAGGAAGGTGAGGGGCTTCTTGTCGTAATACTCATCCACGTTGGGCAGCGGGAAGGTGAGCGCGAGCTTGCGGGTCTCCTTGACCGGGTTGATCTGGATGCGAATGCCCAGGTCATCGAGCCGGTAGAGGGGCATGTCTAGGGTCGGCGTTCCCAGATTGCGATTCAAAATGGGAGCGAAAAAGCGATCGCACCAACCCAGCTGGGTCTCGATGGTGGCTGGCGATAGCATCACCAGCGCCATGAGATCCGCGCTGTAGTGGGTTTCGTAAAACCGGATAAGGTCGGAGCGCAGATCCCGGCCGGGCAGATCGGCCAGGGTATCCAGATTGCCCACCGAGAATTTGGCGAAGGGGTGGGCGGGATTGACCGTCTCCTTGTGCACCTGGTAGCTGCGGCGCACGTCGTCCTGCAGCTTGAGGCGGTATTCGGAGTCGACCGCGTTGCGCTCCTTGTCCACCCACTCGGGATCGAAGGTGGGGCAGATGAAGAACTGGGAGAAGCGATCCAGCCCTGCCTCGAAGAAGCCGTTGTCGATTTCGAAGAAGAAGTTGGTGAACTCGGTGCCGGTCCAGGCGTTGTTGCTGCCGCCATGACGGCTCATAAATTGCTGGTATTCACCAGGTTTGGGATAGGTGCAGGTGCCAAGGAACAGCATATGCTCAAGGAAATGAGCCATCCCCTGCCGGTCCGCCGGATCGTCGAAGTGGCCGGTGTTGACGGCCAGTGAGGCGGCAGACTTGTCGGTGTCGGGATCGCAGATCAACAAGACCCTGAGCCGGTTCGCCAGCTCCAGATAGTGGTATTGCCGATGGTCGTTGGGACTGGCATATGGGCTCATTGGCGCGTGACTCTTGTTGGATTTATTTGAATTTAAACATGATTATCGACCCCGCTACCCGGTGAGGCAAACCCTTTTCTGAGAGGTAGCGCAATTGTTTCCCCCGGCATGGCGGGGTAAGATCCCCCCGCTATCAAAACAGGCCCGTTGGGCGAGGTTGTAATGAAAATCTACATCATGCGTCATGGCCAGGCTGGCATGAATGCGAAAACAGATGAACAGCGTCCACTGACCGAGCAGGGAATCGAAGAGTCCATCCACATGGCTCGCTGGCTGGCCCCCCAGCTTGGCGGCAAGCTGGATCGGGTGATCCACAGCAACTATCTGCGCGCCAGACAAACCTGGCAGAGCATATGCAGTGAATTACCCAAGGCGGGGGCCGTCGAAGAGAGCGGTGACATCACCCCTTATGGCGATCCGGCCTTCGTGGCGAGCTACCTCACCACGCTGGCAGCCAAGCACGACAGCATCCTGATGGTGAGCCACCTGCCGCTGGTGGGATACCTGGTGCAGAGCCTCTGTCCGGCGGCGGGTGCCCCCATGTTTGCCACCTCGGGCCTGGCCTGTATCGAGTGGCAGGATGGCAAGGGGGTCTTGCTCTGGCTGGAAGGACCACATACAATACGCTAAAAGTTAATAAAAAGTTATAGATTGGTTTTTTGGGGAAGAGAGTTGCGATTTTTCCGGATTTTTATACAGATTTGACGGAATTATTTCGCAGAAGCTGCTGTCATACGGATACAACTGCAAGAGGTTGCAAACGATGAGAGTATTCAAGAAGTACCTGCCACTGATGGTGGCAAAACATGTCAAAACCTTCTTCAAGGGGCGGATTTACATCCACGGCAGAGGACGCTTCGACTTCCAGTCCGGCTTGCTGATGATGCCCACGTCGGCGGACATTCCCCACCGCCAGACCGTGGTCGAGGTCAACGCGTTGATCTCGAGACTGCACATGGATGCGGCGTGATAGCTTCGTCACCTCGCTGATCCGCGTCATGCCCGCCACCGCGCGGGCATGATTGTTTTTGGGGCCATTCCGGCCTCTTTGGCGCTGTTCGGTTCCCCTTTTTGTCAGGCAATCCACCCCGGACGGCCTGGCGCTTGCTAATCCTGCCGGCCTCCCTATACTCCCGCCTGAAATACCCGCTGGCTTTTTCTGGATATAGCGATGCCCCTTGCCTTCTTGTTTCCCTTCTCCTGCATGGCCATCTGGGCCGGCAACGCCATCGTCAGCAAATTGGCGGTGGGGGTGCTCTCACCGGCGGCGCTGGCCTGGTCACGCTGGATGGTGGCCGCCATCGTGCTGACCCCGTTTCTGGCCCATCGGGCCTGGCGCGAGCGAGCCAAACTGCGGGCCGGTTTCTATCAGCTGGCGGCGCAGGCCCTGCTTGGCATGGTGCTCAACCAGACCTTCGGCTACTACGCGGCGCAGACCCTGGGGGCGACCGAGATCGGCCTGATGATGGGGCTGACGCCGTTGATGACTGTGCTGCTCAGCATCTGGTTGCTGCGCGAACGTCCCACCTGGGGTGCGCTGTTAGGCGGCGTCATCTCCATTCTGGGATTGGCCATTTTGCTGGGGCAGGGGGATCCCGCCCGCCTCTTTACCCAGGGCATCCACATCGGCTCCGTCTACATGCTGCTGTCGGCGGGCACCTATGCGCTCTACAGCGTGCTGCTCAAGAAGTGGGATCTGGGGCTCGACAACTGGTCCATGCTCTACGGCCAGGTGCTCTGCAGCCTGCTGTTTCTCACCCCGTTTTATCTGCTGGTGGATGGACACTGGCCGGACGGGCGGGCGCTCTGGCTCATCCTCTATGCGGGGATCCCGACCTCGGCCCTGTCCCCCTGGCTCTGGATGCAGGGCATTGCTCTGCTCGGGGCAAGTCGCACCGCCATCTTCATGAACCTGTTGCCGGTGATGACCGCCGGTCTGGCCATCAGCTGGCTCGGCGAGCGGCTCACCAGCTACCACCTGATCGGCGGTGGCATGACCCTGTTTGGGGTCTTGCTGGCCCAGCTGCTGGTGCAACCTGTGGTGCTGCGCCGGCGCAGGGTGGCACTGGCCGCCTGCCAGGAGGATTGAAAAAAAGACCGCCGAATGGCGGTCTTTTTTTATGCGGGATAGCTAGCCTCACTGCGCGGTGAGGTAGAGGTCCTTCGAGTAGACCAGATCCTGCGGATTCTGGTAGGGGTAGCCCTTGATGTTGGGCTTGAGCAGGCGGGACTTGACGTAGAAGTAGACCGGGGCGATGGGGGCGTCGGCCTCGATCACCGCTTCCGCCTGTTGATAGAGGCGGTTGCGCTCGGCGCCATCCTGCGAGTCGTGGGCCTTGCTCAGCAGGGCGTCGTACTCCTTGTTGAACCACTTGCCGCTGTTGGCGCTGCTGCTGGAGGTCAGGATATCGAGGAAGGTGGACGCATCGTTGTAGTCCCCGTTCCAGGAGTAGCGACTGACCCCGAAATCCCCTTCGTTGAGGGCCGAGACCATGGTTTTCCACTCCATGTTGTTGAGCTTGGCCTGGACACCCAGGTTGTGCTTCCACATGGAGGAGATGGCCAGCGCTATCTTCTTGTGCCCCTCGTTGGTGTTGTAGAGGATGTCCACCGTCAGTGGTTTGTCCGGGCCGTAGCCCGCCTCGTCGAGCAGCGCCTTGGCCTGCTTGATCCGCTCCTCCTTGCTCATCAGCTCGCTGGCCGGTCGCTTGAGCTCGAAGCCGTCGACGATGGGCGGAGTCAGGCTGAAGGCGGAGATCTGACCCTGTCCCAGGATCTTCTCGGTGATGGTGTCCCGGTCGATGGCCAGCGACAGCGCCTTGCGCACCTTGGGGTCATCGAACGGTTTGCGCTGGGTGTTGAACACGTAGTAGTAGGTGGCCAGGGTCGGCACGCTCACCAGCTCCTGCGGGCTCTGCTGCTTGAGCTGCTTGTACTGCTCGAGCGGGTAGCTGGTGTAGTGCAGCTCGCCGGCGCGGTAGCGGTTGTAGGCGGCGGTATCGGAGACGATCTCCAGATAGAGCACCTTGTTCAGCACCGTATTCTTGTTGTCCCAGTAATGGGGGTTGCGCTCGGCGATGAGACGTTCGTTGGGGGTCCACTCCTTGAGCACGAAGGCGCCGTTGGAGACGATGTTGCCCGGCTTGACCCACTCATGACCGAACTTCTCGATGGTCGCCTTCGGCGCCGGGAAGGTGGTGTAGTGGGAGAGGGTCTTCAGGAAGAAGGGGACCGGGTTTTTCAAGGTGATCTGCAGGGTATGGTCATCGAGCGCCTTGATGCCCAGCGTATCCGGGCTCTGCTTGCCCTGGATGACCTCGGCGGCATTGGTGACGCCGGTCAGCTCGATGAACCAGGCATAGTTGGAGGCGTTCTTGGGATCCGCCGCCCGCTGCCAGCCATAGACATAATCGGCCGCCGTCACCGGCTCGCCGTTGGACCACTTGGCATCGGGTCTGAGCTTGAAGGTGTAGACGGTGCCGGTGGGATCGAGCTGGTAACCCAGGGCGCCGGCAGGCTGCAGCTTGCCGTCCCCATCCAGGGTGTAGAGCCCCTCGAACAGATCGTTGACGATTTCGCTGCCTGCGCTTTCTTCCACCATCTGGGGATCGATGGAGGCGGGTTCGGTACCTATGTTGCGGATGAAGGTTTGCTGCTCTGCGGGTAACAGCTTGGTACCGGCCGGTACCTGAGCCGCCAGGACGGGGAGTGCGAACAGTGCGGCCACCGTGCCGGCAATGAGAGTCCTTTTCATTGAATATCCTTATGTTTTTTTGCTTCCAAAGCCTGGCCAGTGTGCGGGATTGATGGCGAGATCTCAAGAGGCAGGCCGGTCTCCTTTGGCATGCGCCCCAGATAGGGGGCAGAGCGGGGATCTTGGCGCCTTCATGGCAACATCTTCGTGATTTTTTGCCACGAATTAACATTCGAAAAGTTACCGATTGAAACCAGTTTATGGCGAGCGCCGGGCAGAAAAAATGGCGGGAATGCGCATTTATCAAGCGGCTTAATTCGCTGCAAAAACAAAAAACAGACGTTACATTAGGTTACAAAACAACGCTGCCGAGGATCGGCACTTTTTTTGCTGATGCTTGCAAACGTTTTCAATGCCAACGGAAACGATCTTAAAGGAACCATAATGCGAAACATGATCACCATGGGCGAGTTCATCGTCAAAAAGCAGGCGGATTATCCCACTGCGACCGGCGAGCTGACCTCCCTGCTCAGCTCCATTCGCCTGGCTGCCAAGGTGGTGAACCGGGAGATCAACAAGGCGGGGCTGGCGGACATCATCGGCTCCATGGGTGCTGAAAACGTGCAGGGCGAGGTGCAGCAGAAGCTGGACGTCTACGCCAACGAGCGCTTCAAGGCGGCGCTCGAAGCCCGTGGCGAGGTGTGTGGCATGGCCTCCGAAGAGGAGGAGGATTTCGTCTCCTTCGATTCCGAGCTCTCCCGCCACTCCAAGTACGTGGTGCTGATAGATCCCCTCGACGGCTCCTCCAACATCGACGTCAACGTCTCCGTCGGGACCATCTTCTCCATCTATCGCCGGGTCAGCAAGCCGGGTGCCGGCGTCACCCTGGAAGACTTCCTGCAGCCGGGCAACCGCCAGGTCGCCGCCGGTTACGTGGTCTATGGCTCCTCCACCATGCTGGTCTACACCACCGGTTTTGGCGTCAACGGCTTTACCTACGACCCCTCCATCGGCTGCTTCTGCCTCTCCCACGAGAACATCCGCATTCCGGAAGAGGGCAAGATCTACTCCATCAACGAGGGCAACTACATCAAGTTCCCGGACGGGGTGAAGAAGTACCTCAAATATTGCCAGGAGCGGGACGAGGCGACCCACCGCCCTTATACCTCTCGCTATATCGGTTCTCTGGTCTCCGATTTTCACCGCAACCTGCTCAAGGGTGGCATCTACATCTATCCGTCCGGCACCAACTCGCCGAACGGCAAGCTGCGTCTGCTCTATGAGTGCAACCCCATGGCGTTCCTGGTGGAGCAGGCGGGTGGCAGAGCCTCCGACGGCTTCAACCGCATCATGGATATCCAGCCCACCGCGCTGCACCAGCGCACCCCCTATTTCGTGGGCTCCACCAAGATGGTGGAACGGGCCGAGGCCTTCATGCGGGAGTTCTCCGCCCACGAGAACCCGGCCGAGCAGGCTTGACCGCTTGTGTCACGGGATAAAAAACGGGAGCCAATATGGCTCCCGTTTTATTTGGGTGAGTGGCTAGCCGCTCAAGGAATGCTACCTCAGGGGCTGGCGTGGCTGGCGAGATCCGCCAGCAGACCATCCACCAGTTTGAGGCGCATGGCCCGATCCTGGGTCGGCACCTGGAAGCGAAGCCGGGTCGGCCCGTCCATCTTGTAGATGCGCGGCTGCTCGGAGAGCAGCTTGACCAGATAGGCAGGGTTGACCTTGGTTTCCTGGGTAAAGTCCAGATAGCCGCCGCGCTCGCTCATCTCCACCCGGCGAATGCCCAGCGCCGTGGCGCGCTGGCGGAAGGCGGCCAGTTCCATCAGGGTTTTGGTTGGCTCCGGCAGCAGGCCGAAGCGGTCGATGAGCTCCACTTTGAGTTCGCGCAGCTCCTGCTCGTCCGCCGCGCTGGCGATCCGTTTGTACATGGAGAGCCGCATGTTGACGTCCGGGATGTAGTCGTCCGGGAGCAAGGCAGGTAGGCGCAGCTCCACCTCGGTGTGTTGGCTCATGAGCTGTTCGAGCGACGGCTCCTTGCCATGTTTGAGCGCCTCCACCGCCTGCTCCAGCATCTCCATGTAGAGGGTGAAGCCGACCGATTCGATCTGGCCGCTCTGATCGTCGCCAAGCAGCTCGCCGGCGCCGCGGATCTCCAGATCGTGGGTGGCGAGCGCAAAGCCGGCGCCGAGATCTTCGAGCGACGCGATGGCCTCCAGCCGCTTGGCCGCGTCCTTGGTCATCAGCTTGGGATGAGGGGTGAGCAGGTAGGCATAGGCCTGGTGGTGGGAGCGGCCGACCCGGCCCCGCAGCTGGTGCAGCTGGGCCAGGCCCAGATGATCCGCCCGGTCCATGATAATGGTGTTGGCGCTCGGCACGTCGATGCCGGTCTCGATGATGGTGGTGCAGACCAGCAGGTTGAAGCGCTGGTGGTAGAAATCCGACATCACCCGCTCGAGCTCGCGCTCGCGCATCTGGCCGTGGGCGATACCGATGCGCGCCTCCGGCACCAGCTCGGCAAGATCCGCCGCGCACTTCTCGATGCTCTCCACGTCGTTGTGCAGGTAGTAGACCTGGCCGCCGCGCTTCAATTCCCGCAGCACCGCCTCGCGCACCACCGCCGGCTCATGCTGGCGCACGAAGGTCTTGATGGCCAGGCGCTTGGCGGGTGGGGTGGCGATGATGGAGAGATCCCGCATGCCCGACATCGCCATGTTGAGGGTACGCGGAATGGGGGTGGCGGTAAGGGTGAGAATATCCACGTCGGCGCGCAGCGCCTTGATCTTCTCCTTCTGGCGCACCCCGAAGCGATGCTCCTCGTCGACGATGAGCAGGCCCAGATCCTTGAAGGTGAGCTCGGCGCCGAGCAGCTTGTGGGTGCCGATGATGATGTCCACCTTGCCCTCGGCCATCTCCTTCATCACCGCGCTCTGCTCCTTGGCGGAACGGAAGCGGCTCAGCACCTCTACCCGCACCGGCCAGTTGGCGAAGCGGTCGCGGAAGTTGTCGTAGTGCTGCTGGGCGAGCAGGGTGGTGGGCACCAGCACAGCCACCTGCTTGCCGCCGTGCACGGCCACAAAGGCCGCTCGCATCGCCACTTCGGTTTTGCCAAAGCCCACGTCGCCGCACACCAGGCGGTCCATGCTCTTGGCCTGACACATGTCGCCGAGCACGGCGTTGATGGCGTTGAGCTGATCGTCGGTCTCCTCGAACGGGAAGCCGGCGGCAAACTGGCGATAGGCCTCGCGGTCGTGCTTGAAGGCAAAGCCGGCGCGGGCCGCGCGGTGGGCGTAGACATCGAGCAGCTCGGCCGCCACGTCGCGCACCTTCTCGGCCGCCTTGCGCCGCGCCTTGACCCAGGCCTCGCCGCCGAGCTTGTGGCTGGGCGGATTGTCGGAACCTGTGTAGCGGCTGATGAGATGCAAGCTGGTGACCGGCACGAACAGCTTGTCGCCACCGGCGTACTCCAGGGTCAGAAACTCGGTGGGCAGGCCGCCGGCGTCTATGGTCTCCAGCCCCAGATAGCGGCCGACCCCGTGATCCAGGTGCACCACCGGCTGACCCTGGGTCAGCTCGCCCAAGTTTCGGATCACCGCATCGGAGCTTAAATTCTTGCTCTTCTCCCGTTGCCGTTTGCTGCGGATCTTGCCGCCCAGCAGTTCGGTCTCGGTGATGAGCGCCAGCTCCTCTTGCCCCGGCTCTCGCAGCAAGAAACCGCGTTCGAGCGGTGCCACCAGCAGGCCATGGCGGGCCTTGCTGGTGATGAAGGCATCGAGCGAGGTGAACTCCTTGGGTTGCAGCGCAATGCGCGCCAGCAGGTCCCCCAGCACCTCGCGCCGTCCTTCGGACTCCACCGCAAACAGGGTGCGGCCGGCAAAATCTTGTAGGAACTGGCTGAGGGCCAGCAGCGGCTGCTCCTTGCTGTGATCGAGCTGAAGATCCGGTAGCGCCGAGAGGGGCAGGTCGTGCTGGCCTGCATCACCGGCGGTGGGGGCCTCCTGCAGCCGTACGGCCGCATACTGGCCCAGGGCGGCAAACAGCTGCTCCACCGGCAGGTAGATCTGCTGGGGCGGCAGCAGGGGACGGGTATTGTCCCAGCGCCTGTCTTCGTAGCGCTGGCCGATGTCGTTCCAGAAGCGCTGGGCGGCGGGGTAGATCTCCCCCACGGTCAGCAGCAGGGTGTTGTCCGGCAGGTGATCAAACAGGCTGGCGGTCTGCTGGAAGAAGAGCGGCAGATAGTACTCGATGCCCGCCGGCCAGCGCCCCTTGCTCACCTCCTGATAGATGGAGCCATCGGCGCGGGAGATCTCGAACTGTTCGCGATACTGGCCGCGAAACAGCTCGATGGCGGCTTCATCGGTGGGAAACTCCCGGGCCGGCAACAGGCTGACGCTCTTGACCGGCTCGCTGGAGCGCTGGGTCTCGGGGTCGAACGGGCGGATGGAGTCCACCTCGTCGTCGAAAAAATCGATGCGATAGGGGCTGCTGCTGCCCATGGGGAAGAGATCGAGCAGGGAGCCGCGGGCGGCAAATTCGCCGTGCTCCAGCACCTGCTCTACCGCCACGTAACCTGCCTCGGCCAGGCGTGCGCGCAGCTGCTGCAGGTTGAGGCGCTGGCCGCTTTTCACCATCAGGCTGTATTTGTCGAGATAGACCCGAGGCGCCGTGCGCAGCATCAGGGTGGAGATGGGCACGATCAGCACGCCGCTGCTCATCTGCGGCAGCTTGTAGAGGGTCTCGAGCCGCTGGGAGATGATGTCCTGATGGGGGGAGAAGGTGTCGTAGGGCAGGGTCTCCCAGTCCGGGAACAGCAGCACCGGACAGTCGGTGTCGGCCAACAGGTATTGCAGTTCCTGTTCGAGGCGCAGGGCGCTCGGGGTATCGGCGGTCACCAGCAGGACGGGGCGATGCGCCTCCTGGGTGAGGCGGGCGGCCATCAGCGAGAGGCTGCTGCCTGTCAGCTGGCCGAGCGTTAACTTTTGGCCCGCCTTGGCGGGCAAGGCGGGGAGCTTCATTGGCATCATTCGATTCTTTTAACGTTGACGGTCTTGCGCACGAAGTTTGAGTTGTTTGGACTGGATATGCAGGCTGGCACGCACCAGCAATTCGCGGTCATCCTCGCGGATCCGCACATAGTCGAGCACCACCTGGGTGCCGTGCTCGCTCGGTTCCAGCTGCTTGACCTGGCCGTAGCAGTAGATGGCGGAGGCCTCTTCGCGCAGGAAGATCTTGAGCCGCACTATCTGGTGCAGGTGCGGTGCCTCGCCGTGGCCCTGGCGCGGGTGCAGATAGGTGAGCTGGCCGGCGCCAAAGCGCAGGGTGTGGAAGCGGTGCTCCGGGTGATCCTGCACCGACAGCACATAGCCCATGATCATGTCGATCTTGCGCGACTGCTGGTTGATGATCTCCACCAGATCGTGCATCGACTCACTCTGGTTGCGGAGCAGGCGACTGGTCACCATGTCGATGGAGGTGATGGAGGAGGCGATGCGAAAGGGTTCGGGCAGCTCGGCTTCCAGTGCCTCCAGCGAGGGCAGGTGAAAATCGCCGGGCATGGGGATCACATTGACCGGCGTGGCATGGGTGACACTGAAGAACTGTTCCTGCATGGAGGCTATCCCTTGTTGTCATAGACGGTTTCCCTTTATTATCCGGTATCTTATTTTGTTGGCAACGTAGATATCCTTGAAGACTGGACTTTTTCAGCCACTGTCGCTGGCCATCGGCCTGCGTTACGCAGGCTCGCGACGCAGCAATCGCTTCGTGTCATTTATCTCCCTGTTTTCCACTTTCGGCATTGCCATCGGGGTCGCGGCCCTGATGGTGGTCATCTCGGTGATGAACGGTTTTGAAGGGCAGCTCAAGGGGCGCATCCTCGGGGTGATCCCCCATGTGGTGGTGACCAGCCCGGCGGGGCGCATCGACGCCGCGCCGCAGGGGCTGCCGGACTTGGCCAAGTTGCCCCACGTGATCGCCCATGCCCCCATGCTCGACAGCGAAGGCATGTTGCAAAGCCCCGGTCAGCTCACCGGCGTGAGCGTGCAGGGCATCGATCCCGCCCAGTGGCCCAAGGATGACATCCTGCACGCCCAGATGCAGATGGGGCGTCTGGACAGCCTGCAAGCCGGCGAATACCACATAGTGCTGGGGCAGGGGGTGGCCAATCGTCTCAAGGTCTCCATGGGCGACCAGGTCCGTCTGATCCTGACCGAAGGCACCCGCTTCACCCCGTTTGGCCGGGTGCCGGCCCAGCGCCTCTTCACCGTCTCCGGCATCTTCGGGGTCGGCGCCGACGTGGACAGCCAGGTTGCCCTGATTGCGCTGGGAGATGCCCAGCGTCTGCTGCGCCTGCCTGCGGACAAGGTAGGCGGCATCCGCCTCTGGCTGGATGATCCCTTCGCCGCTGATCAGGTGGTGAAGACGGCGCTGCCTGACGGGCTAGAGTGGCAGGACTGGCGCCGCGAGCGCGGCGAGCTGTTCCAGGCGGTGGCCATGGAGAAGCGGATGATGGGTCTGATGCTGGTGCTGATCATCGCGGTCGCCACCTTCAACATCCTCTCCGCCCTGGTGATGGTGGTGACCGACAAGGAAGGGGAGGTCGCCATCCTGCGTACCATGGGCATGAGCGAGTCTGGCATCGTCAAGATCTTCATGGTGCTGGGGGCCTCCAGCGGCGTCATCGGCGCCCTGTTCGGGGGGCTGGCGGGGCTGGCACTCTCCATGGGGCTCAACCCCCTGCTCAATGCTGTGGGGCTCAACCTCTATATGACGGCCGGCGGCTCAGGCCTGCCGGTCATCGTCGAACCCGCCCAGGTCGTGACCATTTTGCTGGGCGCCGTGCTGCTCAGCTTCAGCGCCACCCTCTATCCGGCAGCCCGTGCGGCCCGGGTCAAACCGGCGGAGGCGCTGCGCTATGAATAATTCATCTTCTGTTGTTACTGGTGCAAGTGGAGCCCCCTTTATGAATCAATCCGTCTCCTGCGAGCCGCTGCTGCGCTGTCAGGCCCTCAACCATGTCTACAAAGAGGGCGATCTGGAGACCCAGGTACTCAAGGGCATCGATCTTAGCGTGGCGCCCGGCGAGATGCTGGCGGTGGTGGGCAGTTCGGGCTCCGGCAAGACCACCCTGCTGCACTTGATGGGGGCGCTCGACAACCCCTCCAGCGGCGCCGTGCTGTTCAAGGGGCAGGATATCCACCGCTGGGACAGCCGCACCCAGGCGAAGTTTCGCAACCAGGAGCTGGGGTTTGTCTACCAGTTCCACCACCTGCTCTCCGAATTCAGTGCGCTGGAAAATGCCGCCATGCCGCTGCTGATCGCCGGCGAGTCGGTGGCGAGCGCCACCGAGAAGGCGAGCAAGATGCTGGGGCGGGTGGGACTCTCCCATCGTCTCAACCACAGACCGTCCGAGCTCTCCGGTGGTGAGCGCCAGCGGGTGGCCATCGCCCGCGCCCTGGTCAACGAACCCAGCCTGGTGCTGGCGGACGAGCCCACCGGCAACCTGGATCACGCCAGCGCCACCGCCGTCTATGAGCTGCTCTGCGAGCTCAATCGTGAGCTCGGCACCGCGTTCGTGGTGGTGACCCACGACTTGAGCCTGGCGGCCAAGCTCCATCGCCGGGTGACCCTGGTGAGCGGCGTGATGGCGGAGGTCGCCTGATGTTCAAACCGCTGCCCCTGTTTCTGGGCCTGCGTTACAGCCGCTCCCGTCGTCGCAACGGCTTCATCGCCTTTATCTCCGCCTCCTCCCTCATCGGCATCGCCCTCGGGGTGATGGCGCTGATCCTGGGGCTCTCCGCCATGAACGGCTTTGAGCGGGAGCTCAAAAACCGGGTGCTCTCCGTGGTGCCCCACGGCGAGCTGATGGGGATGGAGGCGCCGCTCCCCAACTGGCCCAAACTGCGGGATTACCTGCTGGCACAGCCCGGGGTGGAGGCTGCCGCCCCGGTGATCCGGCTCGACGGCCTGCTGGAGCACGGCAGCGCCCTCAAGGGGCTGCAGGTGCGCGCCGTGCTGCCGGAGCTCGAGGCCAATCTCTCCGATGCGGGCAACTACATGACGGGGCGCGGCCTGCGCGAACTGCAAGCCGGCGAGCACGGTCTCATCCTCGGCAAGACCATCGCCGACAAGCTGGGGGTCAAGATAGGGGATACCGTCACCCTGCTGCTGCCTCAGGGGGGCGATGCCACCGGCATCAAGAATCCGAAGCGGGAGACCCTCAAGGTGGTGGGGCTGCTCGAGATCGGCGGCCAGCTCGATGGGGTGCTCGGCTTCATGCATCTGGCGGATGCCCAGGCCATCACCGGCATGGGTAGCGCGGTAGAGGGCTTCAGTCTCAAGGTGAACGACGTGCTCAAGGCGCAGTCCATCACGGTGGCGGCCGCCCAGAAGTTTCCGCACTACGTCTACATCAGCAGCTGGATGAGCCGCCAGGGCTATCTCTATCAGGACATCCAGATGGTGCGCACCGTGATGTACGTGGTGATGCTGATGGTGGTGGCGGTGGCCTGCTTCAACATCGTCTCCACCCTGGTGATGGCGGTGAACGAGAAGCGCAGCGAGATCGCCATCTTGAAGACCATGGGGGCGAGCCCGGGCCAGATCCGGCTCACCTTCGTCATTCAGGGGATGGTGAACGGGGTGGCAGGGGCTCTGCTCGGCGCCCTGCTGGGCGGCCTGCTCTCCAGCAAGCTGACCCAGATCCTGAGCGCCATTGAAGGGGTGATCGGCCACCGTTTCCTCAATCCGGACATCTACTTCATCGACTTTCTGCCGACCGAGCTGCACATGCAGGACTTGCTCATTGTGACCGGCGCCGCCATCCTGATGAGCCTGGTGGCGACCCTTTACCCCGCCTGGCGGGCGAGCGGGCTGGTGCCGTCGCGCGAGCTGGGGCACTGATACGCGGCATCTTGCCTGCTGATAAAAACGAAAGACCCGCCGGCGCAAACCGGCGGGTCTTTCTGTTTTGAGGGGAGCTGGCTGGTTTAATGGGCGTTGAGTTCATCGAGTGGCAGGGAGAAGCTCGCCACGAAGATGTCGATGAAGTAGCGCATCTCGTCGCTCATCCGGGCGGCCAGCATCTGCTCGAGGCGCTTGCGCGCCGGCTCGAACTCCCGGTTGCCGGCGTTGATCTCCTCCAGGCACTTGGTATAGGCGCAGAGAGTGTCGGCATCCTTCACCAACCTGGCCAGCTCGCCGTCCTGGGCACCCGAGTCCAGCAGCGGGCGAAAATCCTCCACCAGCTCCGGCGGCAACATGCCAAGCAGGCGCTGCTCGGCCGCCAACTCAATCTTCTTGTATTCGCGGGCAATCTCGGGATTGAAGTACTTGACCGGGGTGGGCAGATCGCCGGTCAGCACCTCGCTGCTGTCGTGATAAAGGGCCATCACGGCGGCGCGATCGGCATCCACACTGCCGCCAAAGAGCCGGTTTTTGATGAGGCCGAGGGCGTGGGCCACCATGGCCACCTGCAGGCTGTGCTCGGCGATGTTCTCGGGCTGGATGTTGCGCATCAGCGGCCAGCGGTAGATGAGTTTCATGCGGGCGAGATTGGCGAAGAAGTGGCTGGGCAGCATGGGGTACCTCAAGATGGCAATGAAAAAGGGCAGACCCTAGTCTGCCCTTTTTTGCGGTCGGCGGCATCGCCCTTAACGAATATAGCGACCGGATTCGGCTTCCTGATTGGTGACGATCATCTGGCCGATGGGGGCCAGGCTGATGAGTGCCAGCTTGAGGTGCTGAATGCCGAACGGGATGCCGATGATGGTGACGAAGCAGGCCAGCGCCGAGGCGATGTGGCCGATGGCCAGCCAGATCCCGATCAGCACGAACCAGATGATGTTGCCAATCAGCCCCATGGTGCCGGTGCCCATGTCGCTCAACCCCGCCATGGTCTTGCGGTTGACTGCCTGCTTGCCGAACGGGAAGAAGGTGAAGGTGCCGATGACGAAGCAGGCGCGTCCCCAGGGGATGCCGATGAGGGAGATGAAACAGAGCAGTCCGGCCAGCCACCAGGCCAGCCCCATGAAGACGCCTCCCAGTACGAACCAGAGCAGATTGAACAAGAAGCGGAAAAAGGCCATGTCGGTGACTCCAGACTTATCAAGATGGCTGCCACCATAACGAGCGATGGTCATGGACGCAATGGTTGAAGGGGCGGGGCGGACAATTTGGGTCGCAGCCTGCACGCCGTGGCCGGTCTGCCGGCTGATGAGCTGAAAAAGTAGGCTCTTGCACGAAAAAAGGTGAGCAAGTGCAAATTCTTGCAGTCTGCATCCTTGAAGTCGGGCTCGGTTTTCCCCATATAAGGGGCAGTTTTGCGCGAATTGTGCCATTGCCAGCCCGGTTTGGGGACGTGTGGCTCGACTCGATCAAAGTGCGCCGCTATAATGTCGCGTCATATTTTCTCATCACAAAGACAGTCGTTGTCTTTATAAACAGGAAGACTCCGGGCTTTGCCCAGGGGCAATAAAGGGTCAGCACGCAGTGCTGAGTTGAACGAGGTAGAAGAATGCAAGTTTCTGTAGAGACAACCCAGGGTCTGGAACGCCGTCTTACCATCACCGTACCGGCCGCTACCGTTGACGCCGCCGTGCGCAAAGAATTGAACGGCCTGGCCAAAACCCGTCGCATCGACGGTTTCCGTCCTGGCAAGGCTCCGGTTGCCATCATCAAGAAAATGTTCGGCGCCATGGCTCATGCTCGCGTTGCTGACGAAATGATGCAGAGCAACTTCATCAAGGCCATCATCGACAATAAACTGAGCCCGGCCGGTGCCCCGACCATGGATCCGAAAGAGATCAAAGAGGGTCAGGATTTCGAATTCACCGCCACTTTCGAAGTGTATCCGGAGTTCGAAGTTGCCGGTCTGGAGACCATCAAGGTCGAGAAGCCGGTTGCTACAGTGAAGGATGAAGATCTGGCCAACATGATCGACACCCTGCGCAAGCAGCACGCTACCTGGAGTGACGTGGACGCCGCCGCTGCCGATGGCATGCGTGTGACCATGGACTTCGTCGGTTCCATCGACGGTGAAGAGTTTGACGGCGGCAAGGCCGAAGGCTTCAACCTGGTACTGGGTGCCGGTCGCATGATCCCTGGCTTCGAAGACGCCATCATGGGCAAGAAAGCAGGCGACGAGTTCACCATCGACGTGACCTTCCCGGCTGACTACCACGCTGAAAACCTGAAAGGCAAAGCTGCCAAGTTCGCTTCCAAGCTGAACAAGGTGGAAGAGCAGATCCTGCCTGAGCTGACCGAAGAGTTCGTCAAGCGTTTCGGCATCGAGAGCGGCAGCGTTGAAGAGCTGAAAGCCGAAGTGCGCAAGAACATGGAGCGCGAACTGGCTCAAGCCCTGAAAAACAGTGTGAAAGAGCAGGTGCTGAACGGCCTGGTTGAAGCCAACCAGATCGATCTGCCGAAGGCTGCCGTTGCTCAGGAAATCGATGCCCTGCGTCAGCAGGCGCTGCAGCGTTTCGGCGGCTTCCAGGGCGGCAACGCACCTGAACTGCCGGCCGAACTGTTCCAGGCCCAGGCCGAGCGTCGTGTACGCGTAGGTCTGCTGCTGGGCGACGTGATCCGTACCAACGAGATCAAGGCTGATGAAGCGCGCGTCAACAGCATCATCGAATCCATGGCCACTGCCTACGAAGATCCGAAGGAAGTGATCGAGTACTACCAGAAGAACGAACAGATGCTGAACGGTGTTCGCAACCTGGCAGTTGAAGATCAAGCCATCGACCTGATCCTCTCCAAGGCCCAGGTGACCGAGAAGGAAGTTGCATTTGACGAAGTGATCAACAAGTCCGGTGCCGCTGCCTAAGAACATTTGACTTAAGGTCAAGACTGTTAAGTATAATGGCTCGTGTGATCTCCACTCGGGCCATTTTATTTTAGGGACAATGCCTTATGTACAAGAACTATAACGATGTGACTGAATCCCCACGCAATGCGCTCATCCCGATGGTGGTAGAGCAAACCGCGAAAGGGGAGCGTTCCTACGACATCTATTCTCGTCTGCTGAAGGAGCGGGTGATCTTCCTGACCGGTCAGGTTGAAGATCACATGGCGAATCTGGTGGTGGCTCAGCTGCTGTTCCTGGAGTCCGAAAATCCGGATCAGGACATCAGCATCTACATCAACTCTCCGGGTGGGGCCGTCACGGCCGGTATGTCCATTTATGACACCATGCAGTTCATCAAGCCGGACGTCAGCACTGTGTGCATGGGGCAGGCCTGCTCCATGGGCGCCTTCCTGCTGGCCGGTGGTGCCAAGGGCAAGCGTTTCTGCCTGCCCAATGCCCGGGTGATGATCCACCAGCCGCTTGGCGGTTTCCAGGGCCAGGCATCTGATATCCAGATCCACGCCCAGGAGATCCTGAAGATCAAGAATACCCTGAACGAGCGTCTTGCCTTCCATACCGGACAGGACATGGCCACCATCGAGCGTGACACCGACCGTGACAACTTCATGTCCGCCGAGCAGGCCGTGGCCTATGGTCTGGTTGATGGTGTCCTGAGCCGCCGCGGCTGAGCCACGAGCTAGCCCGTACCATCATTGAGGACATCATCTGATTTGGTGATGCCCTCAATCGGCAGATCAGGCATGGGCAGGGTGTTCCGGACTGTTGTAAACTCAACAGGACAATCCATCCTCTATTGATAAAACGAGGTTGCTGAATGACAGAAAAACGCAAGGGTGAGGGTGATAAGCTGCTCTACTGCTCTTTTTGCGGCAAAAGCCAGCATGAAGTGCGCAAGCTGATCGCTGGCCCTTCCGTCTACATATGTGATGAGTGCGTCGAGCTGTGCAACGACATCATCCGCGAGGAGATCCGCGAGATCTCGCCCAAGCGCGATGGTAGCGAGCTGCCGACCCCTCATGAAATCCGCGCTCATCTGGATGACTATGTGATCGGGCAGGAGTACGCCAAGAAGGTGCTGGCGGTAGCCGTCTACAACCACTACAAGCGGCTGCGCAGCGGCAGCGAGTCCGGTGGTGTGGAGCTGGGCAAATCCAACATCCTGCTGATCGGTCCGACCGGCAGCGGCAAGACCCTGCTGGCCGAAACCCTGGCTCGTCTGCTGGATGTGCCGTTCACCATGGCCGACGCCACCACATTGACCGAAGCCGGTTATGTGGGCGAGGACGTGGAGAACATCATCCAGAAGCTGCTGCAAAAGTGCGACTACGACGTGGAGAAGGCCCAGCGCGGCATCGTCTACATCGACGAGATCGACAAGATCTCCCGCAAGTCGGACAACCCCTCCATCACCCGCGACGTCTCCGGGGAAGGGGTGCAGCAGGCCCTGCTCAAGCTGATCGAAGGGACCATCGCTTCCGTGCCGCCGCAAGGTGGTCGCAAGCACCCGCAGCAGGAGTTCTTGCAGGTCGATACCTCCAAGATCCTGTTCATCTGCGGTGGCGCCTTCGCCGGTCTGGACAAGGTGATCGAGCAGCGCTCCGTCAAGGGCACCGGCATCGGCTTTGGTGCCGAGGTCAAGTCCAAGAGCGCCAAGGCGACCCTGAGCGAGAGCTTTGCCAAGGTGGAGCCGGAAGATCTGATCAAATACGGTCTGATCCCCGAGTTCATCGGTCGTCTGCCGGTGGTCGCGACCCTGACCGAGCTGGACGAGGCTGCCCTCATCCAGATCCTGAAAGAGCCGAAGAACGCGCTGACCAAGCAGTATGCCGCGCTGTTCGATCTGGAAGGGGTGGAGCTGGAGTTCCGTGACGACGCCTTGAACGCCATTGCCCGCAAGGCGATGGAGCGCAAAACCGGCGCTCGTGGGCTGCGTTCCATCGTGGAGGCCGTGCTGCTGGATACCATGTATGACCTGCCTTCTCTGGAAGGGGTCAGCAAGGTGGTGATCGACGAGACCGTGATCAAGGGGGACTCCGCGCCCTTGATGATCTACGAAAATCCCGAGACCCAGGCCGCCGCATCAGAGTAAATGTCTGATTTTTAATCAAATGAAAGGGGCTTTTTGCCCCTTTCATGCTTTTTGCGGTTTCGGCGATTGAATCTCATCTAAGCGCCCCCATATACTCAGCCAAGCGCTTTGCCAACGGTATAACAAGCCGAGAGGACATATATGAACCTAGAGCGTTCAGAACGCATCGAGATTCCCGTCCTGCCTCTTCGTGACGTGGTGGTTTATCCCCACATGGTCATTCCACTCTTTGTGGGGCGGGAAAAATCCATTCGCTGTCTGGAAGCGGCCATGGAGCAGGACAAGAAAGTTCTGCTGGTGGCCCAGAAGGATGCGTCAACCGATGAGCCGACGGTGGAGGAGATCTTCTCCGTCGGGACAGTGGCCAATATTCTGCAGATGCTCAAGCTGCCCGACGGCACCGTCAAGGTGCTGGTGGAAGGGGGCCAGCGTGCCCGTCTTGAGCGGATGATCGACGACCGGGACTTCTTCGTTGGCGAGGCGCAGTACATCGCCTCCAAGGCGATCGACGAGAAGGACCAGGACGTGCTGGTACGTTCTGCCATCGGTCAGTTTGAAGGTTACATCAAGCTCAACAAGAAGATCCCGCCCGAGGTGCTCACCTCGATTTCGGCGATCGACGATGCGGCGCGCCTGGCCGATACCATGGCTGCCCACATGCCGCTCAAGCTCGAAGACAAGCAGAAGGTACTGGAAATCGCCTCTGTGTCCGAGCGCATCGAGTTTCTGATGGCCATGATGGAGTCGGAGATCGACCTGCTGCAGGTCGAGAAGCGCATCCGCTCCCGGGTCAAGAAGCAGATGGAGAAGAGCCAGCGCGAGTACTATCTCAACGAGCAGATGAAGGCCATCCAGAAAGAGCTGGGTGAGCTGGAAGACAGTCCGGATGAGTTCGAGGCCCTCAATCGCAAGATTGAAGAGGCCGGCATGCCGGAAGATGCCCGTGAGAAGGCGCAGGCCGAGCTTGCCAAGCTGAAGATGATGTCCCCCATGTCGGCGGAAGCCACTGTGGTGCGCAGCTACGTGGACTGGATGGTGCAGGTGCCGTGGAAGGCGCGCTCCAAGGTCAAGAAAGACCTGGGCAAGGCGCAAGAGGTGCTGGATGCCGATCACTATGGCCTGGAGAAGGTCAAGGATCGCATCCTCGAGTATCTGGCGGTGCAGGCGCGGGTGAACAAGCTCAAGGGCCCCATCCTCTGTCTGGTTGGGCCTCCCGGTGTGGGCAAGACCTCGCTCGGTCAGTCCATCGCCAAGGCCACCGGTCGCAAATATGTGCGCATGGCGCTGGGCGGCGTGCGTGACGAGGCGGAGATCCGCGGTCATCGTCGTACCTACATCGGTTCCATGCCCGGCAAGCTCATCCAGAAGATGGCAAAAGTCGGTGTGAAGAACCCGCTGTTCCTGCTCGACGAGATCGACAAGATGAGCTCGGACATGCGCGGCGATCCCGCCTCCGCCCTGCTGGAAGTGCTGGATCCCGAGCAGAACAACAGCTTCAACGATCACTACCTGGAAGTGGATTATGACCTGTCGGACGTGATGTTCGTGGCCACTTCCAACTCCATGAACATTCCGGGTCCGCTGCTGGACCGGATGGAAGTGATCCGTCTGTCCGGTTACACCGAAGACGAGAAGCTCAACATCGCCAAGCAGCACCTGGTCTCCAAGCAGATCCAGCGCAACGGCCTGAAAGAGTCCGAGATCACCATCGAGGATTCCGCCCTGGTCGGGGTGATCCGCTACTACACCCGCGAGGCGGGGGTGCGTAGCCTGGAGCGCGAGATCTCCAAGATTTGTCGCAAAGCGGTCAAGCGCATCCTGCTGGACAAGAGCATCAAGCATGTTCAGGTCAATCAGGCCAACCTCAAGGAGTTCCTCGGGGTGCAGCGCTTTGACTACGGCAAGGCGACCGACCAGAACCAGGTGGGTCAGGTCTGTGGTCTGGCGTGGACCGAAGTGGGGGGCGATCTGCTCACCATCGAGACCACCAACATGCCAGGCAAGGGCAAGCTCACCTACACAGGTTCCCTCGGTGATGTGATGCAGGAGTCCATCCAGGCCGCCATGACGGTGGTGCGGGCTCGTGCCGAGAAGCTGCGCATCAATGCGGACTTCTACGAGAAGCGCGACATCCACGTGCACGTGCCGGAAGGGGCCACCCCCAAAGACGGTCCGAGCGCCGGTATCGCCATGTGTACCGCCCTGGTCTCCAGCTTGACCGGTAATCCGGTTCGTGCTGATGTGGCCATGACGGGGGAAATCACCCTGCGCGGCGAAGTGCTGCCCATCGGCGGTCTCAAAGAGAAGCTGCTGGCGGCTCATCGTGGTGGCATCAAGCGTGTGCTGATCCCGAAAGAGAACGAGCGGGACCTCGAGGAGATCCCGGACAACGTCAAACAAGACCTTGAAATTCATCCGGTTCGCTGGATTGATGAGGTGCTGGAACTGGCGTTGCAGGACAATCCGCAAGGGTTTGAGCGCGTTTCTGTCGTATAAATGTTGATGCGCCGCAAATTTGGCGCATTCGGGCGGTGGTTAAGGCTTGCATGCTCCGGATAACGGAAGTAGCCTTGACCACCGATCGGGAACTCATGATGAGTCGCAAGGCGTGATGTGGCGCGGGTTTGCGCCAGATTGTCACTTGCAACTGATCAGGAGGCTTGCTATAAAACCTCCACTTGTTGTGGCCAGGGAAATCGGCGCCGCAGCGATGTTCGATAAAAGGGGAATATAAGAGTGAATAAATCTCAACTGATTGACAAGATTGCAGACGGTGCTGATATCTCCAAAGCCGCTGCTGGCCGTGCGCTGGATGCTTTCATTGACGCCGTCGGTGAAGCTCTGAAAGAGGGTGACCAGGTTGCTCTGGTTGGTTTCGGTACTTTCGCCGTGCGCGAACGTGCTGCCCGTTCTGGCCGTAACCCGCAAACTGGCGCGACCATCGAAATCGCCGCTGGTAAAGTTCCTGCCTTCAAAGCCGGTAAGGCCCTGAAAGACGCGGTCAACTAAGCCGGGCGCTGATTCTACATCGGCTACCGTCCTTGGTCACAGACCAGACAAGTGAGAGGGCTCTCCCTCATACTGATTGACCAAGGCGCATCGCAATCGGTGCGCCTTTTCATTATTTACGCCCATCGAGTTCGGGAGCATAAGTACAAACATGATGTTGGATAAACTACGCGAAGGGGCGCAGGGCAAGGTGGCCAAGGTTATCTTGGGCCTGATCATCCTCTCCTTTGCCTTGGCCGGTGTAGGTAGCTATCTGAACGGTCCGGCCCGTACCGCCCCCGCCACCGTCAACGGCACGGATATCACTGCCGCGGCACTGGAAAATGCCTACCGCAACGAGCGCGCCCGCATGGAGTCCCAAATGGGGGAGTCCTTCAATCAGCTGGCCGCCAATCCCGATTACATGAAACAGTTCCGTCGCGGCGTACTGGACCGTCTGATCGATCAGGCCCTGTTTGACAGCAAGGCCCGTGAACTGGGTCTGCGGGTCAGCGATGAGCAGATCAAGCAGGCCATCGTAGCCATGCCCGAGTTTGCCGAAGAGGGCAAGTTCAACAATGATCGCTACCTGCAGCTGATCCGCCGTGCCGGCATGACCCCCGAGATGTTCCGTGACTCCCTGCGCCAGGACATGGTGCGTCAGCAACTGATGGGCGCCCTGCTGGGCACCGAATTTGCGCTCAAGGGGGAAGCCGAGCAACTGGACAAGCTCTACAACCAGACTCGCGATCTGCGTCTGGTGCGTCTGGCCGCTTCCGCCTATCTGGGGGACGTGAAAGTCTCCGATGAAGAGGTAGAGCAGTACTACAAGGCCAACAGCAACCGCTTCATGAACGACGAGCAGGTCAAGGTCGACTATCTGCTGCTGGACGCCGCCACCCTTGGCAAAGACTTCAAGGTGAGCGAGCAGGATGCCCAGGACTACTACGATCAGCACCAGGATCTGTTCCAGCGTGCCGAGCGTCGTCATGTGGCTCATATCCTGATCCCGTTTGGCAAGGACGAGAAAGCCGCCGAGCAGAAGGCTGAGGCCGTATTGGCGAAAGCCAAGGCGGGCGACGACTTCGCCGCCCTGGCCAAGGCCGACTCCTCCGATACCTTCTCCGCCAAGAAGGGCGGCGAGCTGGACTGGTTCGAGAAAGGGGTGATGGATCCGGCCTTCGAGAAGGCGGCCTTTGCCCTGGCCAAGGCCGGCGATCTCTCCGCCGTCGTCAAGAGCCCGTTCGGCTTCCACGTCATCAAGCTGCTGGGGGTTGAATCGGCCCAGACCAAGCCGTTTGCCGATGTGAAGGCAGAGACCATCAGCCGTCTGCAGAGCGACAAGGCCAAGGAGCTGTTCTTTGCCGAGCAGCAGAAGATGGCCGACAGCAGCTTCGAAAACCCGGACTCGCTGGACTTGACCGCCGAGACCATGGGCCTCAAGGTGCAGTCCACCGGTTACTTCAGCCAGGCTGATGCACCGGCACCGCTCAACGATCCCAAGGCGCTCTCTGCGGCCTTCTCCGAGCAGCTGCGCGATGACAACACCAACTCCGACGTGATCGAGCTGGCTGACGGCAAGGCGCTGGTGATGCACATCACCGGTCACCAGCCGAAAGCGGCCAAGCCGCTGGCGGAGGTGAAAGATCAGGTGATTGCCGCCATCAAGCACGACAAGGCCAGTGAAGTGGCCCGTGGCAAGGCGCAGGGTCTGCTGGACAAGCTCAAGGCCGGTGAGAACATCCAGCCTGAGCTGACTGCACTGGGTCTGAAGGTGGAGAACCACGATGGCGTCGCCCGTTTCGCCCAGGATCTGGATCAGAATCTGGTGGCACAGGCCTTCCGCATGCCTCATCCGGCCGATGGCAAGCCGAGCGTCGAGCTGGTGACCGAAGCCAATGGCGACCGCGTGGTGGTGGCCCTGGACAAGGTGACCGTCGCCAAGGAGCCGTCCGGCATGGCCAAGCTGCTGCAAGGCCAGCTGGGTCAGGGCAAGGCTCAGGTGAGCTACAAGTCTCTCATCGACGAGCTGCGCAAGTCTGCCAAGATCGAGTACTTCACCGACGTGGAAGCCACGGTCGAATAAGTCGAACCGATCCCAGTCGATATGAGAACGGCCCCTTGATGGGGCCGTTTTTTTATCTGCGCGCGGCAGAAGGGGCGGGATGTGCTGCCCCTTCTGGCCGAAGACCAGCTGCCAGGCCGAAGATGAGCTGCGAGAGCCAAACCCTTGGCTCTTCTGGTCTGCATCCCAAGAGGGAGTCTTGCCAACAGGCATAAAAAAACCGGCACTCAGGTGCCGGTTTTTATTGACGGGATGTGCGGGCAGGGGGTTATACCACGCCCTGGGTACGCAGGTAATCCTCGTAGGTACCGCCGAAGTCGCGGATCCCGTTCTCGGTCAGCTCCAGGATGCGAGTCGCCAGGGAGGAGACGAACTCACGGTCGTGGGAGACGAAGATCAGGGTGCCCTTGTACATCTCCAGCGCCAGGTTCAAGGATTCGATGGATTCCATGTCCAGGTGGTTGGTCGGTTCATCCATGATCAGGATGTTGGGGCGCTGCATCATCAGCTTGCCGAACAGCATGCGGCCCTGTTCACCACCGGAGAGTACCTTGACCGGCTTCTTGATGTCGTCCTGAGAGAACAGCAGACGGCCCAGCACGGAGCGTACGGCCTGCTCGTCTTCGTTCTCCTGTTTCCACTGGGCCATCCAGTCGAACACGTTGAGGTCGGTGTCGAAGTCCTCGGCGTGATCCTGGGCGTAGTAGCCGATCTGGGCGTTTTCAGACCACTTGATGGTGCCGGTATCCGGTGCCAGTGCCCCAACGAGGGTCTTGATCAGGGTGGATTTACCGATCCCGTTGGTACCCAGAATGGCGACCTTCTCGCCCACTTCCAGCATCATGTTGAGCCCCTTGAACAGGGGACCGTCGCCATAACCCTTGGAAACGCCTTCGATCTCCAGGATGTTGCGGTAGAGCTTCTTCTCCTGCTCGAAGCGGATGAAGGGGTTCTGGCGGCTGGAGACCTTCACTTCCTCAATCTTGATCTTGTCGATCTGCTTGAGGCGAGAGGTGGCCTGGCTGGACTTGGAGGCGTTGGCGCTGAAACGGGAGACGAAGGATTGCAGATCGGCGATCTGGGCCTTCTTCTTGGCGTTGTCGGCCAGCAGCCGCTCACGGGCTTGGGTAGCGGCGGTCATGTACTCGTCGTAGTTGCCCGGGTAGACGCGCAGCTCGCCGTAGTCCAGATCCGCCATGTGGGTGCAGACGGAGTTCAGGAAGTGACGGTCGTGAGAGATGATGAGCATGGTGCTCTCGCGATCGTTGAGCACCTGTTCCAGCCAGCGAATGGTGTTGATGTCCAGGTTGTTGGTCGGTTCGTCCAGCAGCAGGATGTCGGGGTTGGAGAACAGCGCCTGTGCCAGCAGCACCCGCAGTTTCCAGCCCGGCGCCACTTCGCTCATCGGGCCGTTGTGCTGCTCGATGGGAATGCCGGCACCCAGCAGCAGCTCGCCTGCGCGCGCTTCGGCGGTATAGCCGTCATACTCGGCGACCAGGCCTTCCAGCTCGGCGGCCTTCATGTAGTCGTCGTCGGTCGCTTCCAGGTTGGCGTAGATGGCGTCGCGCTCGGCGATGGCGGCCCACAGCTCGGTGTGACCCATCATGACCACGTCCAGTACGCGCATCTCTTCGTAGGCGAACTGATCCTGACGCAGCTTACCGATCCGCTCGTTGACGTCCAGGCTCACATTACCGCCAGTGGGCTCCAGATCGCCGCCGAGGATCTTCATGAAGGTGGACTTGCCACAGCCGTTGGCGCCGATGAGGCCGTAGCGGTTGCCGCCGCCAAACTTGACGCTGATGTTCTCAAACAGCGGCTTGGCGCCGAACTGCATGGTGATGTTGTTGCTTGAAAGCACTGGAATGTCCCGGTTGATCTGTCAAATGGCGCGCATTATGGCACAGATCCCCCGAAAGTTTTAGCAAGAACTGTGATCCGGGTCTATTGCAGGGGGGATTTGGATGGTGGTGCTGGGCACTCGCGCACCCTAGCGGCCATGGCCGCGTCGTTCGGACAGCAATGGGCGCTAACCGTAGCCTGTCGACATGAAAAAAGCCGGCCCTGAGGCCGGCTTGCAACTGTCAATGGAAGGCTCAGTGGGAGCTGGCGCTGGCGGCGCCAAGCCCGGTCTGGGAGCGAACGAACTGCGGGAAGAACTTGGCGTGCTCGTCGGCAGCATTTTGTGACTTGTCGGTCACCGAGAAGAACCAGATCCCGACAAACGCCAGCCCCATGGAGAAGAGGGCGGGGTACTCGTAGGGGAAGATGGCCTGGGCGTGACCCAGCACCTTCACCCACACGGTCGGGCCCAGGATCATCAGGCTGACTGCGCTCACCAGTCCCAGCCAGCCGCCATAGACGGCGCCGCGGGTGGTCAGGCGTGACCAGAACATGGAGAGGAACAGCACCGGGAAGTTGCAGCTGGCGGCGATGGAGAAGGCCAGTCCCACCATGAAGGCGATGTTCTGCTTCTCGAACAGGATGCCCAGCCCGATGGCGACCACTCCCAGCACTATGGTGGTTAGCTTGGAGACGCGCAGCTCGTCGGCTTCGTTGGCCTTGCCCTTCTTGATGACGCTGGCGTAGAGGTCGTGGGAGACCGCAGAGGCACCGGCCAGGGTCAGCCCGGCCACCACCGCCAGTATGGTGGCAAACGCCACGGCGGAGATGAAGCCCAGGAACAGGCTGCCACCTACCGCATCGGCCAGGTGAATGGCGGCCATGTTGGTGCCGCCCAGCAGGGCGCCGGTGGCATCCTTGAAATCCGGGTTGGTGCTGACCAGCAGGATGGCGCCAAAGCCGATGATGAAGGTGAGGATGTAGAAGTAGCCGATGAAGCCGGTGGCATAGAACACCGACTTGCGGGCCTCTTTGGCGTCACTCACGGTGAAGAAGCGCATCAGGATGTGGGGCAGGCCGGCGGTACCGAACATCAGGGCCAGACCCAGCGAGATGGCGGAGATGGGATCGGCGACCAGGCCACCCGGGCTCATGATGGCGCTCCCTTTCTCGTGCACCTTGACCGCTTCACTGAACAGGGTGCCGATGTCGAAGTTGACCGACTTCATCACCATGATGGCCATGAAGCTGGCACCTGAGAGCAGCATCACTGCCTTGATGATCTGCACCCAGGTGGTGGCCAGCATGCCGCCAAACAGTACGTAGAGCACCATCAGAATGCCGACCAGCACCACGGCCACATGGTATTGCAGGCCGAACAGCAGCTCGATGAGCTTGCCGGCACCGACCATCTGGGCGATCAGGTAGAGGGCGACCACCACCAGCGAGCCGCTGGCGGAGAGGGTGCGCACCTCGGTCTGCTTGAGGCGATAGGAGGCCACGTCGGCAAAGGTGTACTTGCCGAGGTTGCGCAGCCGTTCGGCGATCAGGAACAGGATGATGGGCCAGCCCACCAGAAAGCCGATGGAGTAGATGAGACCGTCGTAGCCGGAGGTGTAGACCAGCGCCGAGATGCCGAGGAAGGAGGCGGCAGACATGTAGTCACCGGCAATGGCCAGACCGTTCTGGAAGCCGGTGATGCGCCCGCCGGCGGCGTAGTAGTCGGCAGCCGAGCGGTTGCGCTTGGAGGCCCAGTAGGTGATGAACAGGGTCGCCGCCACGAAGACCACGAACATGATGATGGCCGGGATGTTGAGGGGCTGGCGATGCACTTCGCCGGTCAGCGCATCGGCTGCCATCAGGGGGAACGATGCCAGCAGGGCCGGCAGCAGCAGAAACTTGCCTTTCATGATTTCACTCCCTTGAGGATCTTCTGGTTCAGTTCGTCAAACTCGCCGTTGGCCCGAAACACGTAGACACCGGTCAGCACGAAGGCGGACAGGATGAGACCTATTCCGACCGGGATGCCGCGGGTGACGGAAGATCCTTCGCTCAAGGGGGTGCCAAGCCAGCCGGGGGCAAAGGCGATGAGCAGGATGAACGCCAGGTAGAGCCCCAGCATCAGGATGGAGAGGGTCCAGGCGAAGCGCTGGCGCTTGGCGACCAGCGCCTGGAAGTTGGGATCTTGCTGGATCCGAAGATACGGTTGCTGTTCCATTGCAGTGCTCCATGACGTTGAGTGTCAGCGGTGGATGAGGGAGTTCCCTACCGGGCAGCCTAAGCCGCCCATGTAACCAAAATGTGAATCAAATGTTATTTGTGGACAATTAGACTTTGGGATAAGCCAGTGGCCCGCCCTGATGCAAGCGCAGGAAGATGAGGCCCGCGGTGATGGCGTCGCTGAGGGCGTCGTGGGCGGGCAGGGGGGGAAGCGCCAGATGGCGGCAGATCGCCGCGAGATGAAGATCGATGACGGCCTCAGGATAGCGGCGATAGAGCTGATCGTGGTAAAGCCGGCTCACTTCTATGCCCCGCTGCACCAGGGTCAGCCCCCACAACTTGCGGCAGGCCAGGTTGAGGATGCGCAGATCATAGGCGATGTGATACCCCACCAGTTCACGGGGGCCGATGAAGGCAAGCAGCTGATGCAGCGCGGCTTCCAGCGGCATGCCCTGTTGCAGATCCTGATGGCGCAGACCGTGGATCACCACCGACTCGGCGGTGAGGTTGTCGGGTGGCAACACCCGCAGGGAGAGCGCTCCACCGGTCAGCAGCCGGTTGCCCCGAATGCGCACCGCCCCGATGGCGACGATCTCGGCCCGGTCGGGATCCAGGCTGGTGGTCTCGAAGTCGAGGGCCACCCACTCGTCGGCCGGGGGGGCGGCAAAGAGCGGCGCGAACGCCGAGGTGTGAAAGCGGCGGCCAAGCCAGTGACGACGCAGGCGGCTCAACACGCTATTGTCTCAGACGAAAGTGCAAGGTGAGCCACTGCTGGAATTTCTTCACCTGATGCAGCGCCTGGCGCAGCAGGTCCCGCTCGCCATGGCTGAGTTCATTGACCTGCACCCGGCTCTCCCCCTCCTTGAGCTGGCTGCGCAACCTGAGCCGCACGAACAGTCTGAACGCCTCCGCCAGATCGGCGCCAAAGCTGGCGCTGAGCCGCTCTGCCGTCACCAGCGCCTCGATCCGCCCCAGGGTGGAGGTCTCCAGGATGGTAGCTTCCAGCGCCAGCATGCGGATGCCGTGCACCAGCGGGAAGAGGCCGCCACGTTTCAGATCCAGCCCCTCCGGTGCCCGTTCCAGCCGGCCAAACAGGGTGAGGGGGGTGTGAAAGGCGACCGCCGGTCGCACCATCTCCGCCAGCAGATCTCCCCGCTCGGCCAGCTGCTCGCGCAACTTGCGGGCAACGGGGGGAAGGAGGGCGCGATCGCCGGCGATGGGGTGGGCGTCGGCCAGGGTGGCCAGCCAGAGCAGATCCTCTTCCCTGGCTTCGACACAGGCCCGCTCGATCTCCTGCAGCCAGCCGTCGAGGGGTTTGACCCAGGCGGGGTTGTTGACCATCACCCGGCCGGGGCAGGGTGGGTAGCCGAGCCTGGCCAGCAGCTCGCTGAAGGCGGCCAGATCCGCCTGTTGGGTGGGCCAGGACAGGTCGGCGGGCAGGATCAGGGCATTGTCCTGATCGGTTTTGAGGATCTGCTCGCCGCGCCCCTCCGAGCCCAGCATCAGCAGGCAGACCCGCTCCTGCACCTCGGGCGGGATCACCAGCGCGAAGGCCTTGGCGATCAGCTGCTCGTTGATGGTGGCGATGAGCTTCATCAAGAAGGCGGTGTGGATCCCCTGGGCGAACAGGGAGCGGGTCAGCTGCTGCTGTTCACGGGCCACCGCTTCCAGTGCTGGCAGAGTGTCGGCACGGGCGATGCGCAGGGTCAGCACGTGGGAGTGGGTGGAGAAGAGGCCGAGCACCTGGGTCAGGTGTAGGAGCCCCGCCACCTCCTGTCCCTGCCAGACAACCAGCCGCTTGATGCGGTGGCGGGTCATCAGCAACAGGGCATCGAACAGATAGCTGCCCTGGGCCAGACCGATCAGCGGGGTGGGGGTCAGCACTGCCAGCGGCGCCGTCAGCGGCAATCCCTTGAGGGTCAGGGCGTGCAGCAGGGTCTTGCGGGTTGCCAGGCTCAGGCTGCCGTCCGTGGCGGGGTAGAGCAGGCAGTCGGTGCTCCTGGCCACCATGGCTTCGGTGGCGGCCAGGAGCGACAGGCGGCTGTCGACGATGAGCGCCGGCTGCAGATGGCCGGGCTCGATGCGGGTCAGGATGAACTCCGCCAGATTCTTCTGGCCCAGCTGGGCGCGCTGCTCCTGCAGTTGCTGCCGCTGTGCCAGGCTGGCGGTGAAGTAGCGGGCGAAGGCGTCGTTGCCTTCACACAAGGCCAGGAAGGTATCGCGGGGGATCAGCTGGCAGAGCAGATCTTCCAGCGCGTTGAACTGGTGGCGACAGTGGCCGTCGAACTGGGCGCGCACGTCGAACATGTCCCCCTCGCCGTAGTCGCCGAACTGATGGTGGGGGGTCGACTCCTCCACCGCCCCCTTGATGACGAGGTAGAGGCCGGGCGGGGCGTCGCCGGCCTTGAGCACAGCTTGGCCGGCGCGAAAATAGCAGATGGAGAGGTGCTGCTCGAGCCGTTGACGTTCCTCTGCGGTCAAGCAGTCAAACGGCGGGCGGGCAAAGTTGAACAGGCTGGTCATGGCAATCCTTGGCCGGTGGCGTCAAATCAGTCTGACAAAGCGGCGTGCTGCCGGCCAGCCGACTTTAGTCGCACGGCCAGCCGATCCCATGGGCCGCTGTACCTGATGATAACACTCTGATAACGTGGTGGTATGACCAGTGTGAGCTCAGGAGAGGACAGGGGAAAATGGAAAAACCAAGGGTCAAATGCGAGATCCGGGACGGCATCGCCGAGGTGATGCTGGCGCGGGGCGACAAGCTCAATGCGCTGGACAGGGCCATGTTCAGCGCCATCGACGGAGTACTCGACCAGCTGCGCCAGTACAAGGGGTTGCGGGCGGTGATCCTGCACGGGGAGGGACGGGCCTTTTGCGCCGGGCTGGATGTGAAATCCATGCTCAAGCAGCCGGTGGCGGCGCTCGAGATCCTGAAACGCGAGGCGGACGAAGCCACCAACCTGGCCCAGCGGGTGGCCTATGGCTGGCATCAGCTGCCGGTGCCGGTGATCGCCGTGACCCAGGGGGTCTGCTTTGGCGGCGGGTTGCAGATCGCCCTTGGCGCCGACTTTCGCTTCAGCACCCCCGATTGCCGCTTCTCGGTGATGGAGATCAAGTGGGGCATCATCCCAGACATGAGCGGCAGCGTCACCCTGCGCAACCTGATGGGGGTGGATACCGCCATGGAGCTGGCCATGAGCGGGCGCGAGCTGGCGGCTCCGGAGGCCAAGTCTCTCGGGCTGGTGAGCCGGGTCTGCGACGATCCGCTGGCCCAGGCGCGGGAGTTTGCGAGGACCCTCATCACCAAGTCGCCCGATGCGCTGGCGGGGATCAAGCAGCTCTACAACCAGGCCTGGGCCCGCAGCGACGAGGCGATGCTCAAAGAAGAGACCCGGTTGCAAAAGCAGATCCTGGGACGCCCCAATCAGTGGCGCGCCACCCTCAACAGCCTGTTTCGCTGGCGTCTGCCGTTCGGGCCGCGCCGCAATCCGCTCTGACAGGTAGGGATGAAAAATGAAATAGCATCGGCCTTGGTACCAAGGCCATTAGGCCCCTAGCCTCTGAGCAAACTGTTCAGGCTTCATTTCTTCATTCTCAGGCTGGGTTAGAGGCCAGGCGCGCCGTGGCTGGCTAGGAAGCTGAAAAACGTGGCGTTCAGGCCGTCAGCCTGTTCGTACTTGGGGTGCTTGTGAACATGGAGAGACCCAGCGGCTTGCAGGTGTCGATGACCTGGCCCTATGTTGCTGTGGCTCAACCAGTTGCTGTGGCTCAACCAGGATGCCACCCTGTTTCGGCGCAAGTACTTCCTCAATGGCGCCCACATGGGCTTCATCTTCTACGCCACCGACCCGAACATGGACGATGACACCGAGGAGGAGATGAAGGAGATGATTGCGCAGCAAGGGGGTGGGGAACTTCCGCTCCATGTTCGTCAACATCCCGGACGGCAAGTCCGATGGCATCAAGCTTATTCCGGTGGGGGATATTGCCACCAAGGACGAGTTTGCGGCTATCAAGGGGATCACCGCTCAGGATGTATTGACCAGCCACCGCTTCCCGGCGGCGCTGGCCGGTATCATCCCGACCAATGGTGGGGGAGGGCTCGGGGATCCCGAGAAGTACGATGCGACCTATGCCCGCAACGAGGTGTTGCCGCTGTGCGAGCTTATCCAAGATGCCATCAACAGCGCGGGACTCCCTCGCTCCCTCTGGGTCGATTTTCGGGAGAATATCGGTTGAACTGTATAAACAAACAGTGTTTACTGTGGCAAGATAGGCTGTTGATTTGGATAGAAAAGGGGGCGTAATGCGGGTTTATTGCAAAGTGTGTGGCCAGCGGGGCCGCATTACTAAAACCAACCGACTGAGCGATGATGTCTCGGAGCTCTACTGTCAGTGCACCGACGCAGAGTGTGGCCACAGCTGGGTGGCCACCTTATCGTTCGCCCACACCCTAAGCCCCTCGGCCAAGACCACGAACCAGCTGGTACTCAGCATGATGGGTTCGCTCACACCAGAGGAGCGGCAGCTGATACTCAAAGGACTGGGGGCGCAATAGCGCCCCCTCCTCGGCTGCCCGCTTTATGTGTGGAAAACCATGCAGGTGAACGACTGGGGTAGAGTATCTGTTCCCCGCACCAGCATTAGCCGCATGATGGAATCTTGCAAAACAGTCTGTAATAAAGACATAAGCGTCAACCTGCTTTCAAGTTGTAATGGTTTGCATATAGAAAAATCAGGGGGGCCACTGTATGAAAAAATCTAGATCATCCTTTACAAAAGGATATGATACAATAAAACAATTTTATTTTTCCTTGATGCTTGCTTGGGTTGTATTCTAAATGTATAGAGAATCTCATTCTAGGGAATTTAGAAATGATATAAATGGTCTTCGGGCATGGTCTGTCCTTGCTGTTGTATTATATCATTTTAATGTGCCAGGGTTTCAGGGGGGGTTTGTTGGTGTAGATATTTTTTTTGTGATCTCCGGTTTCTTGATGGCAGGGATTGTTATTCCTAAAGTAGCTTTAAATCGATTTTCTATTTTTGATTTTTATTTTCGTAGAGGATTGAAGATTGTTCCACCTCTAATTTTTATTGTTATAAGTGTTTTGTTGTATGGCTGGTTTTTCTTGCCATCATCTGAGTATTCTTTTGTAGGAAGGCAGGCGTTATCCGCAGTTTTATTTGTTTCAAACTTTTTATTTTATAATGAGGTTGGGTATTTTGAAGCACTGGCACATGAAAAGTGGCTTTTGCATACGTGGTCTTTATCTGTTGAGTGGCAGTTTTATTTAATTTTCCCCATTGTTATTATGGCGATATTTAGATTTGGTAGCCAGAAGATATTGGTTTCAGTATTGCTCATATTGTTTACCTTATCTTTTTATTTATCATTCTCTTATACAGAAAGTGAACCGCAATATGCATTCTATTTGTTACCAACTCGAGCTTGGGAACTATTGGCTGGTGTGGGAATATGGGTCTTCATGCAGGGGAGGCGCTTTTCAAAAAGAACTTCTATATGTCTTGAATTGCTAGGTTTATTCTTAATGGTTGTCTTTATTTATACATTCAATTCAAGCTATGCTTGGCCTGGTGGTTATGCACTGTTACCAATTGCAGGTGGGGGATTGGTAATTGTGGCCAACAGAATGGATTCATGGCTCACAAATAATTATTTGTTTCAAAAAATAGGTGAAAGCTCTTATTCTATTTATCTTATTCATTGGCCAATAATGATATTGTTTGCTTTGCACAGTAAATATGATAGTGCTTATGTTACAGCAATGGCTGTGTTGTTATCATTAGTGGTGGGCTTTGGTATATATTACATCTTAGAGCGAAACGTCAGAGTTCTAGGGCGTGAGTTATCGCAGGGATTTATGACTTTGATGCTTGGTGTCCCTGCTATTGTTATTGTGTTATTCACAACTTTCTGTATTTATACAAATGGCATTGATCAACGCTTCAGAACATTTTCAGATGAAATTAATTATGTTGAGAAGTATAGTAGAGACAAATATTTAACTGGTGAACTTTATCATGAATATCGTTCAGAATGTAATTTCTTTGATGACAGAGAAAAATTTATAGCTAAGCCCGCGATTAGCAATGAGTGTTATGATAAAAAAGGAAAATCAAAGACATTAATGCTATGGGGGGATTCACATGCTCAGGCATTAAGCCATGGTATAAGAAGTCATTTACGTGATGACACAGGTTTTATCCAGATCGCATCTTCTGCTTGTGCTCCTCATATTGGTGTTGCGCCGGGACTTTCGGGTGAATTTAGTCTTGCGTGCGAACGCTCTAACAATATGGCATGGGACGTAATAAAAAAATCAACCCCTGATGTAGTTGTGATGGCTCAGAGGTGGATGCATGAACAAAATGATTACGTTGGTATAGTAGCGAAATTAAAACAATTTGGAGTCAAAAAAATAATAATAATAGGGCCTGTTCCTCAATGGAAAATAGCGCTTTCCAACATCATTGCGTTAAGACATTTTGATGATAATGAAACATCGTTTAATGATAAGGCTATTGATGTAGATATATTGAACACTAACCGCCTGATGCGTGGTTTAAATTATGATGACTCCATAGTTAGGTATGTGTCAATTATTGATTCTTTATGTAAAGGTGATAAATGCTTGGCAAAAGTAGATGGTAATAACACCCCCTTATCATGGGACTATGGTCATCTAACACTCGAAGGTTCTGATTATGTTGTATCTAAGGTTATTATTTCAAACGGTGGGTTGAATGAATATCTGAAGTAAATAATTATTTCTAAGCGGTATAGAGTCGGGTTAGGGAGGTGTACCCCCTCCCTTTACTCACATATAATTTGATATATTCTCGTTGTAGTTCACGGAATTTTGTCTGTGCAGAATAGCTCTAAGATATTATACTCATCAACCAAAACGCTACGCCAGCTATGATTCTTTTAACTGATTCCATACATCGCTTTTTAGGTGGTCACATTACTACATGGTGTATTGGTGGTTTGTATGCTGGGTTTATCCGCTCGGTAGCCTCGGGGTTGATGATATTCAGTGGGAATACCCGGGTGTTATATAGAATATGCGGTCTATGGATGGTGCCGTTCTGATCGATGTTTAGTGGCACTAGGCCATCCACCACGCCTAGCTTGCCCAGGTGGCGCCCATCGGCGGAGAGCTGCGGGAGTATCGACTTGTGGATTTTCTTGCAACTTTGATGGCTTGAGGCACAGGTAGTTAGATCTACATGCTCTGGCCAGTAGAGCCGGTTCATCATGGCGATAGCCACACCTCTAATATGCTGTGTTTGTTCTTGCAACCACTCAAGCATCAATTCCTGTGGCCATGCCGGTGTGTCGTCAATCTGGGCCCCATCCGATAAATCTGGTTTTCCAGTACATCATATTGTGGCGCCGTAAGCGGTTTGTAGGTGTGCGATGCATCAGGCAATTCGCCCTGCAGGGCTTTCAGCATGGAAAAAGATCAGTCACACGCTACCTCGATCATCAGTTCGTCAAACAGTGGACTTTCCACTTCGTGTCGGTCTGCCCAGTCTGTACAGATCTAGTTATCACCTGACACCGGCCTCAAACCGGTGTCTTGTTTACGCTACTTTAGAGCGCACTTCCTTCGGTATCAATTTCAGTCCCTTTTTGAACATGCTGTAGGGGGTCTGACCCTCCATCATCCTGCTCTGATGTGGTCGCTGGTTGTTGTAGTGCTCCAGATAGCTATCCAGGTCTGTCTGCATCTGCTCCACCGACTCATACCAGGTTGTCTTCCCTTTGATACGGAAGTGTTCATCCAACAGGGTTCGATGCAGCCGTTCGATAACGCCGTTGCTCTGTGGCCTGCGTACCTTGGTGGTCCGGTGCTCAATCCCCTCCAGTTGCAGGAACAGCTCGTAGGGATGATGGTCAGGGCGCCCGCAGAACTCGCGTCCGTTATCCGATAGGATGGTGTAGACCCGCGCCTCGTGAGCCTCGAAGAACGGCAACACAGTTTCATTGAGCACATGGACCGAGGTCACCGGCAGCTTGCTGGTGTAGAGCCGCCCCCAGGCGTGGCGGCTGTAGCAGTCCAGCACGGTTTGCAGATACACCTTGCCAACCCCCTTGA